>NZ_JRMK01000168.1:0-7377 GCF_000972925.1 Mycobacterium sp. UM_Kg1
GATGTGTATAAGAGACAGCCGACAACGGGCCGACGAACGACACGCTGGTGTGCAGTCCCGATCCGGAGAACTGGGCCACCGCGTTGTCCAGCCGCTGCCGCAGCGGCCGGGCTGCCGACGCGACGCCGTGCAGGTCGAAGATCGTGGTACGGATCTCGCCGATGATCCCCTGCAGGTCGTCGACCGCGTCGGAGAGCCGGCGCTGCACCTCGGCCTCCCCGCTGCGAGTCACGGCGCCCTGCAACGACAGGCCGACGGCAAACAGCCGTTGGATGACATGGTCGTGCAGGTCGCGGGCGATCCGGTCCCGGTCGGTGACCACGTCGAGTTCATGTACGCGGCGCTGCGTCGTCGCCAGTTGCCAGGCCAGCGCGGCCTGGTCGGCGAACGCTGCCATCATCTCGAGTTGCTCGATGCTGAACGGGGCGGTGGTGCTGTGCCGCATCACCACGACCACGCCGGCCACCGCGTCGGTGGCGCGCAGCGGCAGGATCAGAGCCGGCCCGGCCGTATCGACACCGGTCAGCCGCAAACGGTCGACCCGGTGCGGCTCCCGTTTCGAGAAGGCCTCGCCGACCGGCGAGCCGGCCACCGGGATGGCTTCCCCGGACAGCGAATCCACTGCGGCGCCCACGGTTTCGACCACCAGGAGCTGGTCGACCCCGGCGTCGGGGGCATCTGCGTCCAGTGGGATGGCCACCAACGCCGACTGCGCGCCGGTCAGTTTTGTCGCCTCTTGGGCGATGAGCCGGAAGACCGTGGTGGGGTCGGTACCGGACAGCAGTTCGGTGGCGATGTCGCGGGTGGATTCGATCCAGGACTGGCGCGCTTTGGCCTGGGCGTACAACCGGGCGTTGGCAATCGCGATCCCGGCGGCGGCAGCCAGCGTCTGCACCAGAACTTCGTCGTCTTCGCTGAACGGCTGCCCATCGGCCTTCTCGGTCAGGTACAGATTGCCGACGATCTCATCGCGCACGCCCACCGGCACGCCGAGAAACGTCCGCATCAGCGGATGGTGCGGCGGAAACCCGATCGACGCCGGATGTTGTGAGAGGTCGTCCAGTCGCAGGGTCTGGGGTTCGTCGATCAGCAGACCGACCACCCCCACCTGCGCAGGCAACCGACCGATCTTGGTGAACGTCTCGTCGTCGATACCCTCGTAGACGAACTGCTGCATCCGGCGGTCGCGGTCGTGGACCTCCAGCGCCCCGTACCTGGCGTCGACAAGGTTGGTGGCGGTCGCCACGATGGTCCGCAGGGTTTGATCGAGTTCCAGTCCCGAGGTGACCGCCAGCATCGCTGCGAGCAGTCCGTCGAGGCGGTCGCGTCCTTGCGCGATCTGCCGGACCCGGTCGTGCACGCCGACCAGTAATTCGGGCAACTGCAAATGAAAGAGTTTGTCGTGCAGGGGGTTCGGGCCATCCGCGGGCGCGGGATCAGCCATTGCGCGCACGCTCCAGCTTGGTGGCGAAGACGGCGGCCTGCGTGCGGCGCTCCATGCCCAGCTTGGTCAACAGCCGGGACACATAGTTCTTGACCGTTTTCTCCGCCAGAAACATCCGGTCGGCGATCTGCTTGTTGGTCAACCCCTCCGCGAGCAGGCTCAACAGCGTCCGCTCCTGCTCGGACAGGCCGGAGAGCGGGTCGGGTTTCGCGGCGGCACCCCGCAGCTTGGCCATCAGCGCGGCCGCGGCCCGGTTGTCCAGCAGTGACCGGCCGGCGCCGACTTCCTTGACCGCGCGGGCCAGTTCCATCCCCTTGATGTCTTTGACGATGAAGCCGCTGGCGCCGGCCAGGATGGCGTCGAGCATCGCCTCGTCGGAGGTGAAGGACGTCAGGATCAGGCACCGCAGCTCGGGCATCCGCGACAGCAGGTCGCGGCACAGTTCGATGCCGTTGCCATCGGGCAGCCGAACGTCGAGCACCGCGACGTCCGGGCACAGTCCGGGGATGCGGGCGAGCGCTTCGGCCACCGAACCGGCCTCGCCGACCACGTCCAGTTCGGGATCGGCGCCGAGCAGGTCGATCAGTCCGCGCCGTACCACCTCGTGATCGTCTACCAGAAAGACTCTGACCACATCGCGTCCTCTCGCCCGAAGCCGCCGTCGCGGCACGCGCAGCCACAACCCACGCTAGCGGCGGCACCCGCGGATACCCAGGGTACAAAGCCCCGATCCGTCGGCCGGCTGCTTCAACTACGCTTCATGCGCGTCGGCCCACATACCAGGAGATCCCAGTGGACAGGTCTGCCCTCAACGCGTTGTTCGACCTCACCGGACGCACCGCCATCGTGACGGGCGGGACCCGCGGCATCGGTCTTGCGCTGGCGCACGGGCTGGCCGCGGCCGGCGCCAATGTGGTGGTGGCCAGCCGCAAGAGCGAAGCGTGCGAACGCGCCGCCGAGCAACTGCGGCAGGCCGGCGCCGACGCCATCGGGGTGCCCACCCAACTCGGCGACGTCGATGCGATCGCACGCCTGGTCGATGCCACCGTCGAGCGGTTCGGCGGGGTGGACATCGTGATCAACAACGCCGCCAACGCGCTCGCGCTGCCGTTGGGCGAGATCACCTCGGAGGCATTGAGCAAGTCATTCGCGGTCAACCTGCAAGGGCCGGTGTTTCTGGTTCAGGCGGCGCTGCCGCATCTTCGCAAGAGCGAGCACGCCGCAATCGTGAACGTGGTGTCGGCCGGCGCCTTCGTCTACTCGCCGGCCACCTCCATGTACTCGGCGGCCAAGGCCGCGCTCGTGTCCTTCACCCGCTCGATGGCGGCCGAGCTCGCCTCGTCGCGGATTAGGGTCAACGCGATCGCTCCCGGCCCGGTCGACACGGACATGGTGCGCAACAACCCACCGGAGTTCATCGCAGCGCTGCGCGATTCCACCTTGCTGCGGCGGATCGCCGATCCCGATGAAATGGTCGGTCCGGTCATGCTTCTCGTCTCCGATGCGGGCAGCTACATCACCGGTCAGACCATCCACGCCGACGGCGGGATGGTGGCTCGCTAAGCCGACGGGGCTCTGCGGCCTTCGTGATTCTGCGGTGACGAGGCCCGCCCGTCGCGCCGGTGATCCGCATTGCGCGAGCCGAGGAACGGGGTGATGATGTCCACCGGGAGCGGGAAGACCACCGTGGAGTTCTGGTCGGCTCCCAGCTCTAAAAGGGTTTGTAGATAACGTAATTGCAGCGATGCCGGATTCTGGGACAGCCTCTCTGCGGCCTGGCTCAGTTCCTCGGAGGCCTGGAGTTCGCCGCGGGCGTTGATCACCTTGGCGCGCCGCTCACGCTCGGCCTCGGCCTCGCGGGCCATCGCGCGTTGCATCGACTCGGGGATCTCCACGTCCTTGATCTCGACCACCCGTACCTGCACTCCCCACGGCTCGGTCTGCTTGTCGATGATCGTGCGCAGGTCGGCGTTGAGATCGTCGCGGTGCGCCAGCAATGTGTCCAGATCCGCGCGGCCCAGCAACGACCGCAGGGTGGTCTGGGCGATCTGCGAGGTGGCCACGGCGTAGTTCTCCACTTCCATGATGGCCTTGAGCGGGTCGGTGACCTGAAACATCACCACGGCATTCACTCGCGCCGGAACATTGTCGCGGGTTATCACCTCCTGTGGGGGAATGGTCAGCGTCACCACGCGCTGGTCTACCCGAAACATTTTGTCCACCAGCGGGATAAGGAACTTCAGTCCCGGCTGGTAGAGGGGCCGGGCATGACCCATCCGGAACACCACGCCCCGTTCGTACTCCCGCACCACGTTCAGTGCGAAAAATGCCAGGACGGTCACCACGACGACGCCCAGCGCCAGCGCGGTGATCGCTCCTTCGCTCATTTCACCGGCCGTTTCGCCGACGCCGGGGCGGAGAAGCCGCCCCACCTGGTGGAGTATCGGTCGACCGCGGCCTCGACCTTCGCCGCCGTCAGTGCCTGTTCCGCCCCGGTTGGGTCACCGGGCGCGTTGCTGGGGGTATTCCACAGATGCCGCACCAGGGGAAAGCCGCCGGCCGCCACCACCGCGACCGCGGCGGCCAGCACCAGAGCGTCGGCGGCGGAATGGTTCACAATCAGCGTCGCCAACGGCAGAATGATGCCGAAACCGGCTACCGTACAGGCGATGCCACGGTGGAAGCGACCGGTTTCCGAATGCGGCCAGGGGTCGACGGCTCGGCTGATCTCCCTGCCGTGGGGCGATGTGGTGCACGTGGGTCTGACCGGACAGGCGTTGCAGATCGACGGGGTCGCGCGGTACCGCATCACGCGATTGTCGGGGTCGAACGTGGTGGGCCACAGCCACTGATCCTCAGGACATTTCCAGGCGTCGTGGTCTTGGTGGTAGACGAACTTGCCGGTGCGCCACTGTGCGGCCCGGTCGGAGGTCCGCTGGGCCAACCGGTCGAAGCCCCAGGCGAAGGACAGCAGCGCCAGCGCGTAGCCGGCGACCAGCCACACCCAGGTCGCCGGCCCCGTCACGGCCGGCCCTTGCCGGTGGGCGCGGCGTCCGCGGTGACCTCGGTGTAGAGCGGATGCTCTGGCAACTCCTCAACCGTGTCTCCGGAGCGGAAGTTGCGCAGCGCAATCCAGGCGATCCAGACGAAGGGCACCACACCGGCCCCGATCAGGATCAGGTCACCGGGCAGGCGCATCCATTCCAGCAGTGTGTTGCCGGGCTGGGTGAGGTAGCCCAGGGAGCGGGCCTCGAAGTACCCGGCGTTGACGGAGTGGAACAGCTGCAGCACGCCCAGCGGCAGCAGGGTCACGAACACCATCCACACCAGGCCGATGTTCATGCCCCAGAAGGACAGCCGGGCCAGCTTGTTCGGCCACTTGTCGGCTGGGATCACATAGCGGAACGCGAACATCGCCAGCGCCACCGCGAGCATGCCGTAAACCCCGAACATCGCGGCGTGGGCGTGGTTGGCGGTCAGCGCGGTGCCGATCTCGTAGTAGGACACCACCGGAAGGTTGACCAGGAATCCGAAGATGCCCGCGCCCAGGAAGTTCCAGAACCCGACGGCGACCAGGAACATCACCGCCCAGCGCGCCGGGAAGTTGTTCTGCTCACCGGCCTCCTGACGTGCACCCAGCTGCAGGAACGCCCAGGCCTCCACGGTCAGGAAGGTCAGCGGGATGACTTCGGCCGCCGAGAAGAACGCGCCCAGCGCCATGTGCTCCACCGGTGTGCCGGAGAAGTACAGGTGGTGCATGGTGCCGATCACTCCGCCGGCCGAGTACAAGATGATGTCGAGGAAGATGACCAGCAACGCGACCCGCTCGCGGACCACGCCGAGCAGGACGAACATGTAGGCCACCATCGCGGTGGTGAACAGCTCCAGGAAGTCCTCCACCCACAGGTGCACCATCCAGAACCGCCAGAAGTCGGCCACCGAGAAATGTGCCTCGCTGCCGGCCAGCAGGCTGGCCGCGTAGAACGTCGGGATGGCCAGGCCGGTGAAGAAGAACATCCAGGGCAGGTTCATCTTCGAGGTGGTGGCCAGCTTCGAGCGCATCCCGCGCCAGATGATCACGATCCACCAGAACAGGCAGACGATCAGCAGCACCTGGAACACGCGCGGCAGGTCCAGGAACTCCCACTGCTGCGATACCGGCGTGCCCGGCTTGATCACACCGAAGATCGACAGCGCCTCGAAGGTCAGCGAGCCGAACACCACCACAGCCAACGCCCCGAGCAGCCCGTAGACCAGCAGCGACTGCTTGCCGGGTTCGCGTCGGCTGATGAAGGGCACCAGGAAGATTCCGCCGGCCAAAAACGCCGCCGCGGTCCAGAACAGGGACAGTTGCAGGTGCCAGGTTCGGGCCAAGTTGTAGGGCAGGATCTTGGCGAGGTCGATCCCGTAGAACTCCGAGAGATCCGCGCGATAGTGCTCGACGGCGCCGCCGAGCACGACTTGGGCCAAAAACAGCACCGCCACCACGACGAAGATCCAGATCGCCGCGCGCTGCGAGCGGGTCAGCGGCACCTCGCCCGGCTGGCGGAAGTGCAGCTTGGTCGACTCGGTGCCGTGCCAGCCGATGTCCTGGCTCCAGCGGCCGTAGACGGTGAACATGACTCCGATGCCGCCCAACAGCATGATCAGCGACAACACCGACCACACCACGACCGAGCCGGTGGGGCCGTTGTCCACGCGCGGCTCGGCGGGCCAGTTGTTGGTGTAGCTGTAGCTGTGGCCGGGCCGCTCGGCGGCGGCCGCCCACGCGGTCCAGGCGAAGAAAGCGGTCAGGTCCCGGATCTCCCCGGAGTCGGTGATCAGGTGGGGCAGCAGGCCGTATTTGGTGGAGGCTTCGCCGAAGTAGTCGGCGTAGTGCTGCTGGATTTTGTCGAACGCCTTGACCTGCTTGTCGGTGAACACCAGGGTCTTGGTGTCGGCGTCGTAGCGGTTGGTCCTGAACTCGGCGACCACGTCGTCGTGCGGGTTTGCCACGCCCTGCGCCCGGAACTGCTCGGCCACGTCTTCGGTGGCCAACCGCAGATACTCGGCGGTGTAGTCCGGGCCCAGGTAGGCGCCGTGGCCCAGCACCGAGCCGTACTGCATGAGGCCACGGGCCTGATACAGCTGCTGGCCACGGGTGATATCGGCGCCGGAGAACAGCTCTTGGCCGGACTCTGCGGTGACGCGCACCGGCATCGGCATCGACGCGGTGTAGGTGCGGTAGGCCAGGATTCCCATCACCAGGAAACCGAAGATCATGACCAGGGCAACGCCCTGCGCCCACCCCTTGCCGACCAGCGCCGCGCCCCGGCCGGAACCGCTGGTGGGGGCGCCTAGCTCCGTCGCATCGGTGCTCATGACGGGACGCTAACAGTATCGAGGACGAATGTTCGCGAAACTTTTGGCGACCACCGGAATTTGGGGCCGGGCGTTAGTTTCTCTGTGGACCAAATACCCCTTGACGCCGCAGCGGCGCATACCTTAGTGGCGGTCCGCGACGCGGACCGGAAAGGACTCCCACCATGCCCCGACTCCGCGAGATCCCGCGCTCCGAAGTGACCGACAAGCAGATTCTGTTCTTCTACGACCGGCTGTTCGGCGAGGGCGTCGAACCGGTGGAGCACACGGATCCCGAAGCGCCCACCGGCGGGCCCGGTGGCTACCGCACCATCCACGGCACGCCGGGGGACTGGTGGACGGTGTTCGCCCAGGCGCCCGCGGTGTTCTCCCACGCGGTGCGCGGATTCGCGCTGTATCGCAACGCCTCGCTGGACCCACTGCTGCGCGAGCTCGGTCAGGCCCGTGCCGGCTATGCGCGCGGCAGCCAGTTCGTCTACTCCCAGCACTGCAAACAGATGCGTTCCCTGGGCATGTCCGAGGAGAAGATCGCCGCCGTGCCGTCCTGGCAGGTCCTGTCTCTTATACACATC
>NZ_JRMK01000169.1:0-7365 GCF_000972925.1 Mycobacterium sp. UM_Kg1
ATGTGTATAAGAGACAGGCGTGACCGAGGTGTCGCCGCGGGGGAACGAGACCTTCGTGCCACCGGCGAAGTCGATACCGAAGGTGAAGCCGCGGACCAGGATGCTGACGATGGCGATGGCCACCATGGCACCGCTGATCGCGTACCACATCTTTCGGCGGCCGATGACCTCGAACGCGCCGGTACCGGTGTAGAGCCGGGACAGGAAGCTGTGCTCGGGCGCCTTGGGCGCTACCGCGGTGCGCTTCTTGGCGGGTTGGGCCGCGGCCGCGTCCTTCTTTGCGGGCTTCGCGGCGCTCTTGGTGCTCGGTTTGGCCATCTGGCTATCCCTGTCCCGTCGACTGGGCGGTTACCCGCGTGCGCGCTTTGGCTCCGGACTTGCCGCTCGTTGCGCCTCCCGATTTCGCCACCGCCCGCCGCTCACGTGCCACCTGCTGGACCGCCCCGAGGCCGTTGTAGGACGGCTTGGCCAGCGTCGGCGACTTGGAAGCCAGGTAGACCAGCGGCCAGGTCACCAGGAACACCACCAACAGGTCGATGATCGTGGTCAGCCCCAGCGTGAAGGCGAAGCCCTTCACCTGGCCGACCGCCAGGAAATAGAGCACCGCCGCGGCCAGGAAGGTGACCGCGTTGCCCGACACGATGGTCTTCCGGGCTCGCGTCCACCCGCGTGGTACGGCCGACCGGAACGAGCGACCCTCACGGATCTCGTCCTTGATGCGTTCGAAGAACACCACGAACGAGTCCGCGGTGGTGCCGATACCGATGATCAGACCGGCGATACCGGCCAGGTCAAGCGTGTAGTTGATATAGCGGCCCAGTAGCACCAGGATCGCGTACACCATGGCTCCGGCCACCACCAGCGACAGCGCGGTCAGCACGCCGAGCACTCGGTAGTAGAGCAACGAGTAGACCAGCACGAGTGCCAGACCGATCGCGCCGGCGATCAGGCCCGCCCGCAGCGAGGTCATGCCCAGTGTGGCCGAGACGGTTTCGGCTTCCGAGGACTCGAACGACAGCGGCAGCGATCCGTACTTCAACACGTTGGCCAGCTGACGCGCGCCGTCCGGCGTGAAGCCCGGCGAGCCGCCGGTGATCTGGGTCCGGCCGCCGGGGATGGCTTCCTGGATCTGCGGTGCGCTGACCACCTGGGAGTCCAGCGTGAACGCGGTCTGCGTGCCGATGTGGGTGGCGGTGTAGTCGGCCCACACGTCGGCAGCGCCGGTCTTGAACTGCAGCTGCACGATGTTGGAGCCGCTGCGCTGGTCCATACCCGAACTGGCGTCCGCGATCTGGTCGCCACTGATGATCGACGGCGCGAGCAGGTAGGCGGTCTGGTGGTCCTGCGAGCAGGTGACCAGCGGCAGGGTCGGGTCGTCGTTGCCCGCGAGGATGTCCTCTTTGTCGCAGCGTCCCGCCTGGATCTGCAGGGCCAGCGCCTGCACTACCTTGTTGTCGCTTTGCCGCAGCCGCTTCTCGGCGGCGATCCGAGCCGCCAGACCCTGGGCCTCGTCGCCCTGACCGGACAGCCCAGGCAGGCCGGGCAGGCCGGGAAGACCGGGCAGGCCGGGGAAGGCAGGATTCGGTGCGCCGGGGGCCGGTGCGTTGGGCAACGATCCCGGTGCGCCCGGTTGCGGGGTGGTCGCCGAGGTGCCGGGAGTGGGTTCGTCGGAGTCGGTACCACCCGGGGTGGGCGTCGGCTCCTGCGGGAAGGGCCGCGGCTGGGCGGCCGGGGCGGAAGGCTGCTGCGGAGCGGCAGCGCCGCCCCCACCGAAGAGACCTTGTCCACCCGCGCCGCCGAACAGGCCCTGTCCGCCTGGACCGCCGAACAGGCCTTGCCCGCCCGCGCCAGGGCCGCCGGGCAGGGTCTGACCACCCGTGGCCGGCGAGCCGGGCTGGCCGGACGGCAGCCCGGGCAGGCCGGGAAGCTGCCCGGCGCCGCCGCCGGCACCGGGAGGCAGGCCGGGTATTCCGGGCACGCCACCGCCGAGACCGGGCATCCGGCCTGCGGCCTGGGCCGCCTCCTGTACCGAGACCCCGTTGATCACCGGACGGATATAGAGCCTGGCCGTCTGGCCCAGGGTGCGGGCCTCGTTGCCGTCGCTGCCCGGCACCGTGATGACCAGGTTGCTGCCGTCGATGATGACCTCGGAACCCGAGACCCCCAGCCCGTTGACCCGGGCACTGATGATCTGTTGCGCCTGGTTAAGCGCTTCCCGGGTCGGCGCGGAGCCGTCCGGGGTACGTGCGGTCAGCGTCACCCGGGTGCCGCCCTGCAGGTCGATACCCAGCTTGGGCTCGGCGAGCTTGTTTCCGGTCAGGAAAACCAGCAGGTAGACGCCGATGAGCATTGCCAGGAACACCGCCAGGTTGCGGGCAGGGTGCACCGGAGCCGAAGGCGATGCCACGTTGTTTCAGTCTCCTTCGCTCTTTGCGCACTGCGCGCTGGTGATCCTCGGGGCCGGCCCGTGCCCGGGCGGCCCGCAGCGATCAGTACCACTGCACCCGCAAAAGGGTACGTGCCCGGCTGGCCGACGCAATCGTTGGGCGGGCGTTGGGCGCGTCGGGTGCGTGTCCGGCAGTCCGGACGGCGTCAACCCGCCGGGAATGCCTGAGCCCCGGTCCGCGGCCGGTGCGCCGTCAGGCGCCTTCGACGGCCTGCTCGACCGGCGCGTCGGCAGTGAGCTCTTCCGGCTCGATCTTGTCCCGCACGGCCAGCTTCATCCAGGTGGTCACCACTCCCGGCGCGATCTCCAGGTCGACATAGTCCTCGGTGATGCCGGTGATGGTGGCCTGCAGACCGGAGGTCGTGTGCACCCGGTCGCCGACCCGCAGCGACTCGTGCAGGTCGATGGTGGCCTGCATAGCGCGCTTCTGCCGCCGCGAGGCAAAGAACATGAACGCGCCCATGACAAGGAGCAGCGGCAGGAAGGCAACCATGTTTTCCATAACGACAACCGATCTTTCGACTTGTTCGAATGACTCTTCGGCACCGGCCACCCGAGGTGTGGCGGGCCCATGCGATGCCACCAGTGTGCCACTGTCTCCGGCGACCGCGCGTCGGCACCGTCGCCCACCGCTTAGGCTGTCGGTGAACGGGGGCAGTCGAGGGAAGGTTGGCCGATGAGGAACTTCGCGTGTGGGCTGGCGACCGCCGTCGCCCTGGCAGCGGCTCCCCTGGCGCTGGGCGCACTTGCCATGCCCGCCGTGGGCTCCGCGGAGCCGCTGAACTGCCCGGCCGGCCAGTACTGGGAGCCGAGCACCAACACCTGCATGCCCCTGGGCCAGGGGCCGACACCGCTGGGCTGCCCGGGCGGCCAGTACTGGGAGCCGAGCACCAACACCTGCATGCCGGTGGGTCAAGGGCCGACACCGCTGGACTGCCCGCCCGGCCAATGGTGGAACCCCTTCGGCAACGCCTGCCGGCCACTCGGCCAGCTCTGATCCGCGGCCGGGATCGCCGAGCAGGCCCTCCACGATGACCGTGCCGCCGCTGCAGAGCCGCCACCTGGCCACCGAGATCCCCGGTCCCGGCTCGGTGCAGCTGGCGCGTCGCCGCGCGGCGGCCGTTGCCCGCGGGGTGAGCAGCCCCCTGCCGGTCTACGTGGCCCGGGCCGGCGGCGGGGTGGTGGAGGATGTCGACGGCAACCGCCTGATCGATCTGGGTTCGGGTATAGCGGTGACCACAGTGGGCAACGCCGCCCCCCGGGTAGTGGACGCGGTGCGGCGTCAGGTCGCCGAGTTCACCCACACCTGCTTCATGGTGGCACCCTATGAGGGGTATGTGG
This sequence comes from Mycobacterium sp. UM_Kg1, assembly GCF_000972925.1. Classification (NCBI taxonomy): domain Bacteria; kingdom Bacillati; phylum Actinomycetota; class Actinomycetes; order Mycobacteriales; family Mycobacteriaceae; genus Mycobacterium; species Mycobacterium sp. UM_Kg1. The sequence continues at coordinate 3,788 of NZ_JRMK01000169.1, forward strand.
CCGTCGCGGAAGCCTTGAACCGGTTGACCCCAGGTCAGTTCGAGAAGCGGTCGGTGCTGCTCAACTCCGGTGCCGAAGCTGTGGAGAACGCCGTCAAGATCGCCCGGTCCTACACCCGCAGACCGGCGGTGGCGGCGTTTGAGCACGGTTATCACGGCCGCACCAACCTGACGATGGCGCTCACCGCCAAGGCGATGCCGTACAAGAGCGGGTTCGGCCCGTTCGCGCCCGAGGTCTATCGCGCACCGGGGTCTTATCCCTACCGGGACAGCCTGATCGACCCAGAGCTGGCCGGCGACGGCCGACGGGCCGCCGAGCGCACCATCGGCCTTCTGGAGAACCAGGTCGGCGCCGGCAATCTGGCCGCGGTCGTGATCGAACCCATCCAGGGTGAGGGCGGGTTCATCGTCCCGGCACCCGGATTTCTGCCCGCGCTGCTGGCGTGGTGCCGCGACAACGGGGTGGTGTTCATCGCCGACGAGGTGCAGACCGGCTTCGCCCGCACCGGGGCGATGTTCGCCTGTGCGCACGAGGGGATGGCACCCGATCTGATCTGCACCGCCAAGGGCATCGGCGGGGGGATGCCGTTGGGCGCGGTCACCGGGCGAGCCGACATCATGGACGCTCCGCACGTCAGCGGGCTGGGCGGCACGTTCGGCGGCAATCCGGTGGCCTGCGCCGCAGCGCTGGGAGCGCTGGCCGCCGTCGAGGACGAGGACCTGGTGGGACGCGCCGGGCAGCTGGAACGACTGATGTTCCAGCGGCTGAAGAGCTTGCAGGCCGACGACGATCGGATCGGCGATGTCCGTGGGCGCGGCGCCATGATCGCGATCGAGTTGGTGCGGCCCGGCACGAGCGAACCGGATGCCGAGCTGACCAAGGCACTGGCCGCGGCGTGTCATCGCGCCGGGGTGATCGTGCTGACGTGCGGCACCTTCGGCAACGTGGTGCGGCTGCTGCCGCCGCTGACCATCAGCGACGAACTGCTGTCCGAGGGCCTGGAGGTCCTGGCCGGCGAACTCGGCCGGCTCTGACCGGCTGCCCTACTCGAACAAGCCCTGCTGCCCCAGACCGCCGGCACCGGCCGGCGGCACCATGCCCAGATGTGTCCAGGCCGCCGGTGTCGCGACGCGGCCCCGCGGGGTGCGTGCCACCATCCCGGCGCGCACCAGGAAGGGCTCACAGACCTCTTCGACGGTGGTGGCTTCCTCCCCCACCGCAACGGCCAGCGTGGAGACCCCGACCGGGCCTCCGCCGAAGCTTTTGGTCAGCGCCGACAGCACGGCGCGGTCCAGCCGGTCCAGGCCCAGCTCGTCGACGTCGTAGACCGCCAGGGCAGCTTTGGCCACGTCGCGGGTGATCACACCGTCGGCCCGCACCTCGGCATAGTCACGCACCCGTCGCAGCAATCGGTTGGCGATGCGCGGCGTCCCCCGCGACCGGCGCGCCACCTCCGCGGCCGCCTCGGGGCCCAGCTCGATCCCGAGGATCTTCGCCGAGCGCGCCAGCACCCGCTGCAGCTCGGCCGGTTCGTAGAAATCCATGTGCGCGGTGAAACCGAACCGGTCGCGCAACGGGCCGGTGAGCGCGCCGGAGCGGGTGGTGGCACCGACCAGGGTGAACGGCGCCACCTCCAGGGGAATCGAGGTGGCGCCGGGGCCTTTCCCGACCACGACGTCGACGCGGAAATCCTCCATCGCCAGGTAGAGCATCTCCTCGGCGGGCCGCGCGATGCGGTGGATCTCGTCGATGAACAGCACGTCGTGCTCGACCAGGTTCGACAGCATCGCGGCCAGGTCGCCGGCACGTTCCAGCGCCGGCCCGGAGGTCAGCCGCAACGAACTGCCCAGCTCGCTGGCGATGATCATGGCCAGCGATGTCTTGCCCAGGCCGGGCGGTCCGGACAGCAGGATGTGGTCCGGTGTGCCGCCACGGTTTTTGGCGCCCTCGATCACCAGCTGCAACTGCTCGCGGACGCGGGGCTGGCCGATGAACTCGGCCAGGCTGCGTGGGCGCAGACCGGCGTCGATGTCGCCCTCGCCGACGGTCAGCGCCGGGGACACCTCGCGGTCTTCCTCGCCGGACTGGCTCACTTGGTCTTCCCCAGCCGGCTCAGCGCGGTCCGCAACACCTCAGAGGTGCTCGCGTCGGGATTGTCGGCCAGGACCTTGTCGGTGGTCTCCTCGGCCTGCTTTGCGGCGAAGCCGAGCCCGATGAGGGCTTCGATCACCGGTGCGCGCACCGCGTGACCGCTGACGACGGCGCCGCCGGAGGCGGCCACCGGGCCGATCTTGTCGCGCAGTTCCAGCACCAGGCGCTCCGCTCCGCGCTTACCGATGCCGGGCACCCGGGTCAGCGCGGCGACGTCCCCGTCCGCGAGCGCCCGGCGCAGGGCGGCCGCGTCGTAGACCGCCAGGGTCGCCAAGGCGATTTTGGGCCCGATACCGGAGACCCCGATCAGCGTGAGAAACAGATCGCGGGCCTCGGCGTCGGGGAAACCGTAGAGCGTCATGGAGTCTTCCCGAACGATCATCGCGGTGATCAGCCGGGATTCACCGCCGCGGCGCAGCGTCGACAGGGTCGCCGGGGTTGCCATCAGCTTGTAACCCACGCCGGCGGCCTCGACCACCGCATGATCGAGCGCGATGTCGATGACCTCGCCGCGCACCGACGCGATCATGCGCGGGCCGCCTTGAGCTTGGCGGTGTAGTTGCGGCGCTGCTCGGCGGCCAGCGCCTCGGCCGCAGCCATCCGGGCGATCATCGGGGCCCGCCAGCAGTGGCAGATCGCCAGCGCCAGCGCGTCGGCGGCGTCAGCGGGTGTCGGCTTCTGCTGCAGGCCGAGAATCCGGGTGATCATTGCAGTGACCTGCGCTTTGTCGGCCGAGCCGCTGCCGGTCACCGCCGCCTTGACCTCGCTGGGGGTGTGAAAGTGCACGGGGATGCCGCGGCGCGCGGCCTGTAGCGCGATCACCCCGCCGGCCTGCGCGGTGCCCATCACGGTGGAGACGTTCTGCTGGGAGAACACCCGCTCGACCGCGAGGACATCCGGCCGGTGGGTGTCGAGCCAGTGTTCGGCGGTGTCACTGATGGTCAGCAGCCGCTGCGGCAGCGCCTGATCGGCCGGAGTGCGCACCACATCGACATCCAAGGCGATGACCTGACGGCCCGTCCCGCCCTCGACCACCGACAGCCCACACCGTGTGAGCCCGGGGTCGACGCCCATCACCCGCATCCGAGTCCTCTCCCGCTCCGAACAATTGTTCGACAGCTTAGTGGGGATGGGCGCACAGGGCGGATGCGACACGCGGCGGCCCGTCACCCCGGCCCGAGGTCACTCGTGGCGGCGCGGCCGGGTTCTATTCGGCTTCGAGGGCGGCCAGCACCTCATCGGACACATCGACATTGGTCCACACGTTCTGCACGTCGTCACTGTCCTCCAGCGCCTCGACCAGCTTGAACACCTTACGAGCACCCTCGACATCGACAACCACACTCACCGACGGCACAAAACTGGCCTCCGCCGACTCATAATCGATCCCCGCCTCCACCAACGCCGAACGCACCGCCACCAGATCC
>NZ_JRMK01000170.1:0-7304 GCF_000972925.1 Mycobacterium sp. UM_Kg1
TGTCGGTGGCCCGCGCTACCTTTCCGGCATGGACACAGCACTGCTGATCCTCCTCACCTCACTGGCGCTGCTGGCGGTCATACTGCAGGTGGTGGTGCTCGTGCGCCCGGGAGGCGGGGCGATCACGCCCGAACAGCTCGCCGCGCTGCGCGGCGACAGTGAACGCGTGGAGCGCACGCTGCGCGAAGAGCAGCATGCGGGGCGGGCCGAACTCGCCCAGGCGTTCCATCAGTGGCAGCTGACGCTGCACCGCTTCGGGGCGAGTTTGCAGGGCACCCAGGACAAACTGGGCGCCACCCTGGACCGGCAGCTCCGGAGCCTGCAGGCCGAGAACACCGCGCAGCTGGAGAAGATGCGCGCCACGGTGGACGAGAAGCTGCAGGCCACCCTGGAGACTCGCCTGGCGCAGTCCTTCACCCAGATCTCGGAGCGGCTGGAGGCGGTGCAGCGCGGATTGGGTGAGATGCAGACCCTGGCCACCGGCGTCGGCGATCTCAAGCGGGTCCTGACCAACGTCAAGACCCGGGGCATCTTCGGGGAGACGCAGTTGGCCGCGCTGTTGGCTGAGACTCTGACGCCCGAGCAGTACGCCACCAATGTCAACACCGTTCCGGGCTCGAACACCCGCGTGGAGTTCGCCATCCGGTTGCCCGGTGCCGCCGGTGCCGGTGAGGTGCTGTTGCCCATCGACGCCAAGTTTCCGCGGGAGGACTTCGAGCGCCTGCTCGAAGCGCAGGAACACGCCGACTCCGCCGGGGAGGCCGCCGCGCGCCAGGCGCTGGTCCGGCGGATCGAAGCCGAGGCCGGCGACATCTGCGACAAATACCTGGAGCCGCCGCACACCACGGATTTCGCCATCCTGTTCCTGGCGACCGAGAGTCTGTATGCCGAGGTGCTGCGGCAACCGGGGCTGTTCGAGCGCATCCAGTCCAAGTACAAAGTCACCCTGGCCGGGCCGACGACATTAGCCGCGCTGCTCAACAGCCTGCGGATGGGCTTTCGCACCCTGGCGATCGAGCAGCGCAGCAGCGAGGTCTGGCAGGTCCTCGGAGCGGTCAAGACCGAGTTCGGAAAGTTCGCCGCGGTACTGGAGAAGACGCGTAAGCAGCTCGACACCGCCCGCAACACCATCGACTCAGCGGGGATTCGCACCCGCGCCATCGAACGCAAGCTGCGCGGCGTGGAGTCGCTGCCCGAACCGGAGGCAGAGGCGATGCTGGGGGACTTCGGAGCGTGTCCCGAGGAAATCAGTGAAGTTGACATCGAATTCAGTTAGCCTGCCGGGGTGAACACCGTTGCAGCGCGCCAGCTGCCGGCGACGGTGCGTGGGGCGCGGACCCGGGCGGCGCTGGTCGCCGCGGCCCGCAAGGTCTTCGAGCGTGACGGCTATCTCGACGCCAAGCTGATCGACATCACCAAGGCCGCCGGTTGTGCGACGGGGTCCTTCTACACCTATTTCGCCAACAAAGAGGAGATCTTCGCGGCCGTCCTCGAACAGTCGCAGCAGGACATGATGCACCCGGGCATGGGCCGGGTCAGCGATTCCGATGACCCCTACGCCGTGTTGGAGGCCAGTAATCGCGCCTACTTGGAGGCCTACCGGCGCAATGCCCAGCTGATGGGACTGCTCGAGCAAGTGGCGCAGATCGACCCGAAGTTCCGCGCCTTCCGGGCGCGGCGGGCCGAGGCGTTCATCACGCGCAACGCCGCCGGAATCGCCGACCTGCAGGCGCGGGGGATCGCCGACGCCGACGTCGACCCGCTGCTGGCCTCGCGGGCACTGTCGGGGATGGTCAGTCGGCTGGCCTACGCCACATTCGTCGGCGAAGACGGCGCCGGCGGATCGGGCGCCGATTTTGAGGCCCTGGTCGCCACGGTGACCCGACTGTGGGCGAACGCCCTGCAATTCCGCACATCCACCAATCGAACCTGAGATCGGATTCAACTAATGTCATTGCCGGCGCGCACGGAAGAACGGGGATGCTGCCGATGAAGGTTGCCGACCGAATCGCGATCGTCACCGGGGGCGGCGGCGGCATCGGGGGAGCCCTGGCCGCGGCGCTGGCCGACGCCGGGGCAAAGGTCGTCGTGGCCGACCTCGACGCCACCGCCGCGCGCGCGGTGGCCGACGAGATCAACAGCGCGCACCCCGGTGCCGCCATCGCCGCCGGCGGCGACGTCTCGGACACCGAGACCATCCGGGAACTGATCGCCCTGGCCGAACAGACCTACGGCCCGGTCGACCTCTACTTCGCCAACGCCGGAATCGTCGGTGCCACCGGCCTGGCGGGCGACGCCGACTGGGATGTGGCCATCGACGTCAATCTGCGCGCCCATATCCGGGCGGCTCAGCTGCTGGTTCCGGGCTGGGTGGACCGCGGACAGGGCTACTTCGTCTCCACCGCCTCGGCGGCCGGCCTGCTCACCCAACTGGGCGGGGCCGCCTACTCGGTCACCAAGCATGCGGCTGTCGGATTCGCCGAATGGCTCAACATCACCTACGGCGACAAGGGTGTGCGGGTCAGCTGCCTGTGCCCCATGGGCGTCAACACCACGTTGCTTTACGCCGGTGAGCAATCCGGTGACCCGATGGGCGAGCTGGCCACCCGCGCGGTCACGGCCGCGGGCGAGGTTCTCGAACCCGCCGACGTGGCCGCACAGGTGCTGGCCGCCATCGACGACGAGCGGTTCCTTATCCTGCCGCACCCGGCCGTGCTGGAGATGTTCCGGCACAAGGCCGCCGACTACGACCGCTGGCTGCGCGGAATGCGGCGCTACCAGCGGGGCCTGCTCGACCCCGAGGTGTCCTAGATGAGGAGCTGGTATGTCCCTGTTTGAAATGTCCGCACGCGCAACGAAATACCGCGACAACCTGCTGGAGTTCATGGACGAGTGCGTCTCCCCGGCCGAGCCGGTGTACGAGACGCAGATGGCCGAATCCGGCGACCCGCACTTCCAGCCCCCGATCATCGAAGAGCTCAAAGCCCAGGCCCGCGCGCGCGGCCTGTGGAACCTGTTTCACCCCCCCCCCGAGTGGGGGCCGGGCCTGACCAATCTGGAATACGCACCCCTGGCCGAGATCATGGGACGCAGTCCGCATCTGGCTCCGGAGGCCTGCAACTGCAGCGCCCCCGACACCGGCAACATGGAGGTGTTCACGCTGTTCGGCAGCGACGAACACAAAGAGCGCTACCTCAAGCCGTTGTTGGAGGGCACCATCCGGTCGGCTTTCGCGATGACCGAGCCGCAGGTGGCCAGCTCGGATGCCACCAACGTCCAGCTGTCCATGGTGCGCGACGGTGACGGCTACCTGCTCAACGGACGAAAGTGGTTTGCCTCCAATGCTTTGCATCAGAACTGCAAGGTGATGATCGTGATGGGCAAGACCGACCCGGACACCGCCACCCACCGGCAGCAGTCGATGATGGTGGTTCCCATCGACGCCCCGGGAGTCACCATCCGGCGCGGCGTGACGGTCTTCGGCTATCAGGATCGCGAAGGCCACGCCGAAATCGACTTCAACGACGTTCGGGTGCCCGCCAAGGACGTGCTCAAGGGCGAGGGAGAGGGGTTCGCGATCGCCCAGGCGCGGCTCGGACCCGGCCGGATCCACCACTGCATGCGGGCGATCGGCATGGCTGAGCGTGCTCTGGAGCTGCTGTGCAAGCGCGCGCAGTCCCGGGTGACCTTCGGCCGGCCGGTCTCCGACAACGCCAACATTCGCGACTGGATCGCCGAGGCCCGTATCGACATCGAGATGGTCCGGCTCCTGACGCTCAAGACCGCCTACCTGATGGACACCGTCGGCAACAAGGCAGCGCAGGTAGAGATCGCGGCGATCAAGGTGGCAGCGCCCAATATCGCGCTCAAGATCGTCGACCGGGCCATTCAGGTGCACGGTGCCGGCGGGGTCACCGAGGACTTCCCGCTGGCCGGTTTCTGGGCGCACCTGCGCACCTTACGGCTGGCCGACGGCCCCGACGAGGTGCACAAGCGCGCCATCGCCCGTCAGGAACTGCGCAAGTACCGCGAGGATCCCCGGTGACCACACCGGATCTCCACGGACGCACCGCCATAATCACCGGTGCGTCGCGGGGGATCGGGCTGGCGATCGGACAGCGACTGGCCGAGGCGGGTGCCAACGTGGTGTTGACCTCGCGCACCCAGGACAGCGCTGACGCCGCAGCGGCCCAGGTCAACGGCGCCGCGCTGGGTGTGGCCGCCCATGTCGCCGACGACGACGCAGCCCGCCGCTGCGTCGAGCTCACCCTGCAACGCTTCGGCAGCGTCGACATCCTGGTCAACAACGCCGGTACCAATCCGGCATTCGGGCCGCTGATCGAGCAGGACCACGCCCGGTTCGCCAAGATCTTCGACGTCAACCTGTGGGGACCGCTGCTGTGGACCTCCTGCGCGGTCAAGGCGTGGATGGGCGACAACGGCGGCGTGGTGGTCAACACGGCATCGATCGGCGGAATGAGCCACGCGCCGCTGATGGGCATGTACAACGCCACCAAGGCGGCCCTGATCCACATCACCAAACAGCTCGCGCTGGAACTGTCCCCCGGAATCCGGGTGAACGCCATCTGTCCGGGTGTGGTGCGCACCAGACTGGCCGAGGTGCTGTGGAAGGAACACGAGCAGGACCTGGCCGCCACCATGCCGCTGGGCCGCATCGGCGAGCCGGTCGACGTCGCCGACGCGGTGAGGTTTCTGGTCTCCGATGCGGCCAGCTGGATCACCGGGCAGACACTCGTCATCGATGGTGGTCAGATCCTCGGTGACGCAACCGGTTTCCGGGAGGGATGAGTGGTCCAAGAGCCACTGGGAATCGATCCGGTCGCTGCGGCGACCTGGATCGCCGGACTGGGCCTGCCCGTCGAGGGCCCGCTGACCTTCGAGAGAATCGGGATCGGGCAGTCGAACCTGACCTATCGGGTCTCCGACAGCGCCGGTCATCACTGGGTGCTGCGCCGTCCGCCGGTGGGGACGCTACTGGCATCGGCGCACGATGTGGCACGGGAGGCGCGAATCCTTGCCGCGCTGGGCGACACCGATGTCCCCACGCCGCGGGTCTACGGGCTGACGCGTGACGGCGAAGGCACGCCGCTGCTGCTGATGGAGTACATCGACGGGGTGGTGGTCGACCGGATGTCGGTGGGAGAGTCGTTGTCCCCGCAGCGGCGCCGGCAGATCGGGCTGTCCATGCCCAAGACGCTGGCCAGGATTCACGCCGTCGACATCGCCGCGGTGGGCCTCGAGGATCTGGCCAGCCACAAGCCGTACGCCCAGCGTCAGCTCAAACGCTGGGCCGGGCAGTGGGAGAAGTCCAAGACGCGAGAACTGCCCGCACTCGACGAGCTGACCCGGCGGCTGACCGCCGCCGTGCCGCAGCAGCAGGAGCTGACCCTGGTCCACGGAGACTTCCACCTGCGCAACGTGATAACCGACCCCGGCAACGGCCAGGTGATCGCGGTGCTGGACTGGGAGTTGTCCACCCTCGGAGATCCGCTGGCAGACATGGGAAGTCTGCTCGCGTACTGGCCCGAGGCCGGCGAGGAGCAGACCGCCGGGGACTTCATCATCAGCACGCTCGAGGGCTTCCCGGACCGGGCGGAGCTGGCCGGGGTCTATCTGGAATTGACCGGGCGTGACGCGGGGACGCTGCAGTACTGGCATGCTCTTGGCCTGTGGAAAGTCGCGATCATCGCCGAAGGAATTGTGCGGCGGGTGTTGGACAACCCGGCCAACAAAGCCGCCGCCGGCACGCCGATCACCGCGTGGATCGACGCGCTGGTGGACCGGGCGTACGGAGTCGTCGATGAGGCGGGCATCTGAGGTGAGCACGGCCTATCGTGCCGGCGGAGCGCCCCGTGGCACCGTGGGCGCCGCGGAGCGCGACCTCGTCGCAGGCGTTCCGCGCCGGCGCATCGCGGTGGCAGCGATGGTCGGCACCACCATCGAGTTCTACGACTTCTACATATATGCGGCCGCAGCCGTCACCGTCTTTCCGCACCTGTTCTTCCCGCATGGCGACTCCACGGCGGCGCTGCTGGCCTCGTTGGCCACGTTCGGCCTGGCGTTCGTGGCACGCCCGCTGGGCTCGATCCTGTTCGGCCATTTCGGTGATCGCCTGGGCCGGAAGTCGACTCTGGTCGCCTCGCTGCTGCTGATGGGTATCGCCACGTTTTTGATCGGCGTGCTGCCTACCTATCACCAGATCGGTCTGCTCGCCCCCGTGCTGCTGGCCGTACTGCGGTTCAGCCAGGGGCTGGCGATCGGCGGTGAATGGAGCGGGGCGGCCCTGCTGGCCACCGAGACCGCCAAACCGGGCCGGCGGGCGACGGCGGGAATCTGGCCGCAGCTGGGTGCGCCGCTGGGATATCTGCTCGCCACCATGATTTTCCTGATCCTGTTCCGGTGGTCGGGACCGGTCTCCGCCGGCGCGGACGGTCCTGGGGCATTTCTGGCCTGGGGCTGGCGCATCCCGTTCCTGCTGAGCGCCGTCATGGTGGCCGTCGGCCTGTATGTCCGGCTGCGGCTGACCGAAACCCCGGTCTTCGCGCAGGCGGTCGCCGCGGGGGCGCCGGTGAAGGCTCCGATCGCGGCGCTGCTGCGGGGCAGCTGGCGCCAATTGATCATCGGCACATTGGTGATGGTGGTGCCCTACACGCTCTTTTACACCGCGACGACGTGGAGCTTGAGCTACGGCACCGCCAAACGCCCGCCCGAGGGTTTTGGGCTGGGCTACGGCTATGCCGACTTCCTCGGACTTCAGTTGATCGCCGTGGTGTTCTTCGTCTGTGTGCTGCCCATCGTGGGAAGGCTGGCCGACCGCTTCGGCCGGCGCCCCCTGCTGCTGATCTTCACCGCCGGAATCATGGTGTACGGGGCCACTTTCGGCGCGTTCCTGAAGCCGACCGCCTCCACCGGCACGATACTGGCCTTCCTGATCGTCGGTATGACCCTGATGGGCTTGGTCTTCGGTCCGATGAGTGCGGTGCTGCCGGAGCTGTTCCCCACCAACGTCCGCTACACCGGGTCGGGTGTGGCCTACAACGCGGCGAGCATCCTGGGAGCGGCGGTGGCGCCGTTCATCACCACCTGGCTGGTCACCAGCCATGGCGTGGCCTGGGTGGGCGGCTATCTGGCGACGGTGGCCGCCTGCTCGTTTGCGGCGCTGCTGGTGATGCACGAAACCCGGGACGCCGAACTGGTGACTCTCTGACCAGCTTCGCCTCTCCTGCGTCGAGGCTCGCTAGCCGCCGGGACTGATGCGGCGGCCCAGCTTCACCTCTCCTGCG
>NZ_JRMK01000171.1:0-7241 GCF_000972925.1 Mycobacterium sp. UM_Kg1
GCCTGGGCGTACTGGTCACGCTGGACATCGCGGTCGGCGACGAGGTGATCGACGGCACGCTGTCGTCACGCCTTGCAGCCGCCAAGACGCATTTGCCCGACTGACCAAGACCTACCAGGTCTAAGAGCCCAATACCCATTCGAAGGCAGGAAGACGAAAAGCCATGGCAGAGTTGACAATCTCCTCTGACGACATTCAGGGGGCGATCGAGGAGTACGTGAGCTCCTTCAGTGCCGAAACCGCGCGGGAGGAGGTCGGCACCGTCATCGACGCCGGCGACGGCATCGCACACGTCGAGGGCCTGCCTTCGGTGATGACCCAGGAGCTCCTCGAGTTCCCCGGCGGGGGGCTGGGCGTGGCCCTGAACCTCGACGAGCACAACGTCGGTGCGGTCATCCTGGGTAACTTCGAGAACATCGAAGAGGGCCAGCAGGTCAAGCGCACCGGCGAGGTGCTCTCGGTGCCGGTCGGCGACGCCTTCCTCGGTCGCGTCGTCAACCCGCTGGGGCAACCGATCGACGCCCGCGGCGAGATCGAGGCCGAGACCCGCCGCCCCCTGGAGATGCAGGCTCCCTCGGTGGTGCAGCGCCAGAGCGTCAGCGAGCCGCTGCAGACCGGTATCAAGGCCGTCGACGCCATGACCCCGATCGGCCGCGGCCAGCGTCAGCTCGTCATCGGCGACCGCAAGACCGGCAAGACCGCGCTGTGCGTGGACACCATCCTCAACCAGCGCAAGAACTGGGAGACCGGCGACCCCAACCAGCAGGTCCGCTGCGTCTACGTCGCGATCGGCCAGAAGGGCACCACCATCGCCAGCGTGCGTCGCGCGCTGGAAGAGGGCGGCGCCATGGACTACACCACGATCGTCGCCGCCCCGGCGTCGGACTCGGCCGGCTTCAAGTGGCTGGCCCCCTACACCGGCTCGGCGATCGCCCAGCACTGGATGTACTCCGGCAAGCACGTGCTGATCGTCTTCGACGACCTGACCAAGCAGGCCGAGGCCTACCGCGCGATCTCGCTGCTGCTGCGCCGCCCGCCGGGCCGCGAGGCCTACCCCGGTGACGTGTTCTACCTGCACTCGCGCCTGCTGGAGCGTTGCGCCAAGCTTTCCGACGAGCTCGGTGGCGGCTCGCTGACCGGCCTGCCGATCATCGAGACCAAGGCCAACGACATCTCGGCCTACATCCCGACCAACGTCATCTCCATCACCGACGGACAGTGCTTCCTGGAAAGCGACCTGTTCAACCAGGGTGTCCGGCCGGCCATCAACGTCGGTGTGTCGGTGTCGCGTGTCGGTGGCGCCGCACAGATCAAGGCCATGAAAGAGGTCGCCGGTTCGCTGCGTCTGGACCTGTCGCAGTACCGCGAGCTGGAGGCCTTCGCCGCCTTCGCCTCCGACCTGGACGCCACCAGCAAGGCCCAGCTGGAGCGCGGTGCGCGCCTGGTGGAGCTGCTCAAGCAGCCGCAGTACGCGCCGATGCCGGTCGAGGAGCAGGTCGTCTCGATCTTCCTCGGTACCGAAGGCCACCTGGACTCGGTTCCGGTCGAGGACGTGGGTCGCTTCGAAGCCGAGCTGCTGGATCACATCCGGGCCTCCGAGAGCGACATCCTCACCGGCATCCGGGAGTCCAAGAAGCTCTCCGATGAGGCCAGCGAGAAGCTGGTGGCGGTGATCAACCAGTTCAAGAAGGGTTTCGCCGCCACTGACGGCAGCTCGGTGGTTCCCGACGAGCACGTCGAGGCACTCGACGAGGACAAGCTCGGCAAGGAAGCGGTGCAGGTCCGCAAGGCCGCGCCGGCGAAGAAGAAGTAACGCCGCTATGGCAGCCACACTTCGTGAACTACGCGGGCGAATCCGCTCCGCCGGGTCGATCAAGAAGATCACCAAGGCCCAGGAGCTGATCGCGACCTCGCGTATCGGCCGCGCGCAGGCTCGGCTCGAAACCGCACGGCCGTACGCCGACGGGATCACCCGGCTGCTCACCACGCTGGCTGCCGAGGCGGCCCTGGACCACCCGCTGCTGGTCGAGCGCAGCGAGCCCAAGCGGGCGGGTGTCCTGGTGGTGTCGTCCGACCGTGGTCTGTGTGGCGGCTACAACGCCAACGTCTTCCGCCGGGCAGAGGAGCTGTTTGCGCTGCTGCGTTCGGAGGGCAAGGACCCGGTGCTCTACGTCGTCGGCCGCAAGGCCCTGGCGTACTACAGCTTCCGGAACTGGACGGTCACCGATTCCTGGACCGGCTTCTCCGAGCAGCCGACGTATGAGAACGCCGCCGAGATCGCCTCGACCCTGGTGGAGGCGTTCCTGGCCGGTGCCGACGACGACGGTAACCACCCGGGCACCGACGGGCAGCTCGGCGTGGACGAGTTGCACATCGTGGCCACCGACTTCCGGTCGATGCTCTCGCAGTCGGCGGAGGCGCGTCGGATCGCCCCGATGCTGGTGGAGTACGTCGGCGAGGAGGCCGGTCCCCGGACGCTGTACTCCTTCGAACCGGACGCCACCACGCTGTTCGACTCGCTGCTGCCGCGGTACCTGACAACCCGCGTGTACGCGGCGCTGCTCGACTCGGCGGCCTCAGAGCTGGCTTCGCGCCAGCGCGCGATGAAGTCGGCGACCGACAACGCCGACGACTTGATCAAAGCGTTGACCCTTGAGGCCAACCGCGAGCGCCAGGCTCAGATCACCCAGGAAATCAGCGAAATCGTTGGCGGTGCGAATGCCCTCGCCGACGCCGCCCGGTAAGTCCCCAAGGAAGCGAAGAAGATAATGACTGTTACCGCTGACAAGACAACCGTCGGCCGCGTGGTGCGCGTGACCGGCCCCGTCGTCGACGTCGAGTTCCCCCGGGGCGCGGTGCCCGAGCTGTTCAACGCTCTGCACGCCGAGATCAGCTTCTCGGAGCTGGCCAAGACCCTGACGCTCGAGGTTGCCCAGCACCTCGGTGACAACCTGGTCCGCACGATCTCCATGCAGCCGACCGACGGTCTGGTGCGTGGCACCGAGGTCACCGACACCGGCGCAGCGATCTCGGTGCCGGTGGGCCACGAGGTCAAGGGCCACGTGTTCAACGCTCTCGGCAACTGCCTGGACAAGCCGGGCTATGGCGAAGACTTCGAGCACTGGGCGATCCACCGCAAGCCTCCGGCCTTCAACGAGCTGGAGCCGCGGACCGAGATGCTCGAGACCGGCCTGAAGGTCGTCGACCTGCTCACCCCGTACGTGCGTGGCGGCAAGATCGCCCTGTTCGGTGGTGCCGGCGTGGGCAAGACCGTGCTCATCCAGGAGATGATCAACCGTATCGCCCGCAACTTCGGTGGCACCTCGGTGTTCGCCGGCGTGGGAGAGCGCACCCGTGAGGGCAACGACCTGTGGGTCGAGCTCGAGGACGCCAACGTGCTCAAGGACACCGCGCTGGTGTTCGGCCAGATGGACGAGCCGCCGGGCACCCGTATGCGGGTGGCGCTGTCGGCCCTGACCATGGCCGAGTGGTTCCGCGACGAGGCGGGCCAGGACGTGCTGCTGTTCATCGACAACATCTTCCGGTTCACCCAGGCGGGCTCGGAGGTTTCGACGCTGCTGGGCCGCATGCCTTCGGCCGTGGGTTACCAGCCCACGCTGGCCGACGAGATGGGTGAGCTCCAGGAGCGGATCACCTCCACCCGCGGCCGTTCGATCACCTCGATGCAGGCCGTGTACGTGCCCGCCGACGACTACACCGACCCGGCCCCGGCAACCACGTTCGCACACCTGGACGCCACCACCGAGCTGAGCCGTGCGGTGTTCTCCAAGGGCATCTTCCCGGCGGTGGACCCGCTGGCTTCCAGCTCCACCATTCTGGACCCGGCGATCGTCGGCGAAGACCACTACCGGGTCGCCCAGGAGGTCATCCGGATCCTCCAGCGTTACAAGGACCTGCAGGACATCATCGCCATCCTCGGTATCGACGAGCTGTCCGAAGAGGACAAGCAGCTGGTCGGCCGGGCGCGTCGTATCGAGCGGTTCCTGAGCCAGAACATGATGGCAGCCGAGCAGTTCACCGGCCAGCCCGGTTCGACGGTGCCGCTGAAGGAGACCATCGAGGCCTTCGACCGGCTGACCAAGGGCGACTTCGACCACCTGCCCGAGCAGGCGTTCTTCCTGATCGGCGGCCTCGACGACCTGGCCAAGAAGGCCGAGAGCCTGGGCGCCAAGCTGTGACCCGGAATCTTCTGGCGGCGAAAGGCGGTGGGTAATGGCAGAGCTTGACGTCGACATCGTCGCTGTCGATCGCAAGGTGTGGTCGGGCAAGGCCACGTTCATCTTCACCCGGACCACCGCCGGCGAGATCGGCATCCTGCCCGGGCACATTCCGCTGGTGGCCCAGCTCGTCGACGACTCCATGGTGCGGGTTGACCGCGTCGAGGAGGGCGAGCTGCGGCTCGCCGTGCACGGCGGCTTCCTGTCGGTCACCGAAGAGGGCGTCAGCATCCTGGCCGAGGCGGTCGACTTCGCCGCGGAGATCGATGAGGCGACCGCGCGGCACGAGGCCCAGTCCAGCGACCCGAAGATGGCCGCTCAGGGACGGGCACGGCTGCGCGCCCTGGGTGTGATCGACTAATCGGGGTGAACCGATGAGCACGCCCATGCTGTATATGGTCGTGCTCGTCGCCGTTCTCCTTGGCGCGGTGACAGCGCTGAGCTACCGGCTGTGGAAGCTGCGGCAGGGCGGCACGGCGGCGATCATGCGCGACCTGCCGGCGGTCGGCGGGCAGGGCTGGCGCCACGGCGTGGTCCGGTACCGGGGCGGCGAAGCGGCCTTTTACCGGATCTCCAGTGTGCGGCTGTGGCCGGACCGCCGGCTGTCCCGCGGTGGGGTGGAGGTGGTGGCCCGGCGTGCTCCGCGGGGCGACGAGTTCGACATCATGACCGACGAGATCGTGGTGCTGGAACTGCGCGACACCACCCAGGACCGGCGGGCCGGCTTCGAGATCGCCCTGGATCGCGGCGCGCGGACGGCCTTCCTGTCGTGGTTGGAAGCTCGCCCGTCACCGCGGGCCCGGCGCCAGAATTACTGAGCTACCCCCGGCGCGCAGCGCGCCGTCAGCCCTCGGGCGCGTCGGCGGGAGATCCGCCGCCGGGCTTCCACAGGACGTCGCCGCCGGCGTTGGCCACCCGGCACAACACGAACATCAGATCCGACAACCGGTTGAGGAATTTGGCCGGCAACACCGAGACTCCCTCGGGATAGGTCTCCAGCGCCGCCCAGGCCGCGCGCTCGGCGCGACGCACCGCCGTGCGGGCCACGTGCAACAGGGCCGAAAGCGGTGTTCCGCCGGGCAGGATGAAGGAGTTCAGCGCGGGCAGTTGCTCGTTGTACTCGTCACACCAGGCTTCCACGCGGTCGATGTATTCCTCGGTGATCCGCAGCGGCGGGTACTTGGGGTTCTCGGCCAGCGGCGTCGCCAGGTCGGCGCCCGCATCGAACAAGTCGTTCTGAATCCGCAGCAGTACCGCCCGCAGGTCGTCGGCCGGTTCGCCCAGGGCGATCGCGACGCCGATGGCAGCGTTGGCCTCCTCGACATCGGCGTAGGCCACCAGTCGCGGATCGGTCTTGGGCACGCGGGAGAAGTCGCTGAGCCCGGTGGTTCCGTCGTCGCCGGTGCGGGTGTAGACGCGGGTGATGTGCACGGCCATAGCCCAAACCGTACCGGGGCGGTGCCCCGCGTGATCCGGCCCCGGGGCCCCGGGACGGATTGGTCGGGACGCGACACCTGACGTCACTACACTGACGCGAGTGGGAGAGCGTTTTGTGGTTACCGGGGGTAACCGGTTGTCCGGTGAGGTCGCGGTCGGCGGGGCTAAGAACAGTGTTCTGAAGCTGATGGCGGCGGCCCTGTTGGCCGAGGGCACCAGCACCATCACCAACTGCCCGGACATTCTGGACGTGCCGTTGATGGCCGAGGTGCTGCGCGGGCTGGGTGCCACCGTCGAACTGGACGGCACCACGGTGCGCATCACCTCGCCGGATGAGCCGAAGTACGACGCGGACTTTGCCGCGGTGCGGCAGTTCCGGGCCTCGGTGTGTGTGCTCGGGCCGCTGGTCGGCCGTTGCCTGCGGGCCAAGGTCGCGCTGCCCGGCGGCGATGCGATCGGGTCGCGTCCGCTCGACATGCATCAGGCCGGCCTGCGCCAGCTGGGTGCCACCTGCAATATCGAGCACGGCTGTGTGGTGGCGCATGCCGACGCGCTGCGGGGTGCCGAGATCCAGCTGGAGTTTCCCTCGGTCGGGGCGACCGAGAACATCTTGATGGCCGCCGTTCTGGCCGAGGGTGTCACCACCATCCACAATGCGGCGCGCGAGCCCGACGTCGCCGACCTGTGCATGATGCTCAACCAGATGGGTGCCCAGATCGAAGGCGCCGGCTCGCCGACGCTCAAGATCACTGGGGTGCCGCGCCTGCACCCGACCGAACACGAAGTGATCGGCGACCGGATCGTCGCCGCGACGTGGGCCATTGCCGCGGTCATGACCCGCGGAGACATCTCCATCACCGGAGTTGACCCGGCGCACCTGCAGTTGGTCCTGCACAAGTTGCACGATGCGGGTGCCACCGTCACCCAGTCCGACAACGGCTTCCGGGTGGTCCAGTACGACCGGCCCAAGGCCGTCAATGTCGCCACCCTGCCGTTCCCGGGATTCCCCACCGATCTGCAGCCGATGGCGATCGGCTTGGCGGCGATCGCCGAGGGCACCTCGATGATCACCGAGAACGTCTTCGAAGCCCGGTTCCGGTTCGTCGAGGAGATGATCCGCCTGGGCGCCGATGCGCGTACCGACGGACACCACGCGGTGGTGCGCGGTCTGCCGCAGCTCTCCAGCGCGCCGGTGTGGGCGTCCGACATCCGGGCCGGTGCCGGTCTGGTGCTTGCGGGCCTGGTCGCAGACGGAGACACCGAGGTCCACGACGTGTATCACATCGATCGGGGCTACCCGTTGTTCGTGGAAAACCTGGCCGATTTGGGCGCTGAGATAGAACGTGTAATATAGGTCGAGCCGGAGGGACGCGGACCGCGGAACTACCAGCAGTCTGGAACTCCTTCCGGAAGCCCCGAAAAACTCGGAGTTGACTCAACTCCAACTACGGAGTATAGTAGCGGGGTTGCCTGAAGCCGGGCGTGTTGTTTGAGAACTCAATAGTGTGTTTGGTGGTTTTTGTTTGTTGTTGTTTTTTGCCATGCCTTCGGCGCCCCGTGTTGGGG
>NZ_JRMK01000172.1:0-7237 GCF_000972925.1 Mycobacterium sp. UM_Kg1
CGGCGGTAAGGGCGGCGACGGCGGTGCCGGTGGTACGGCCACCAACGGCAAGGCCGGTAGCCAGGGTGTCGGCGGGGTCGGCGGTGCCGGCGGTGACGCCGGTGCGGCGGGCAACGGCGGCGATGGTGGCCGCGGTGCCGGCGGCGGCGCTGGTACGACGGCCGGTGCTGGTGGTGCCGGTGGTGACGGCGGCGAGCGCGGTGCGGTCGGGGCCGGCGGCCAGGGCGGTAACGGTGCCGGCGGTGCGGCTGCCGATGGCCAGCAGGGTGCGGAGGCCGTCGGTACCGGGAACGGCGGTAAGGGCGGCGACGGCGGTAACGGCGAAGCCCAGACCGGTCAGGACGGTGGCGCCGGTGGCCGTGGCGGCAACGCCGGACCCGAGGGTGACGGCGGCAAGGGCGGCAACGGCGGTGCCGGCGGTCAGGGAACCACGGGTGGCACCTCGCCGGTTAAGGGCGGCCCCGGCTACACCGGTGGTATCGGCGGTGTCGGTGGCATCGGCGGCGACGGCGGTAGCGGCGGCTGGATCTCCGGCGACGGCGGTGCCGGCGGTAACGGTGGCGTCGGTGGTACCGGCGGCCGCGGTGGTCCCGGTCAGAGTGGCGAAACCGGCGAAGCGGGTGGTGGCACCGGCTACCAGGGCGGACCCGGCGGCGGTGGCGGTATCGGCGGCGACGGTGGTGCGGGCGGCAACGGCGGCACGGCGGCCAACGGTGTCACCGGCGCCGGTGGCAACGGTGGTAACGGCGGCGGTGCCGGCACCGGCGGTGGCGGCGGTACGGGTGGTACCGGCGGCCAGGGGACCGAGGATCACCCGAGCGGTGGTCAGGGCGGCCCCGGCGGCCCCGGCGGTACTGCCGGCACGATCGGCGGCACCGGTGGATCCGGCGGTACGGGCAGCCCGAACGGCCAGGATGGATCCGACGGCGGTGCCGGCAAGGGCGGCAGTATGGGCCACCCCGGCGCGTACGGCGCGAACTACTGATCGGAGTCCGGTCCGCGATTACCCGGCAAGCAGCGAGGCCCCCACGCCCCGGCGTGGGGGCCTCCTCGCTGTCTGGGGAGATGGGGTACCGGAGGAACCGTCCGAGCTCCGGTGGCGCCGCGCGCGCGTCGTGAGTGGTTGCCCGGACCGCCGCAGCCCGCGGCCTACGGCGCAGTTGGCATGGCCACGCGCTTCGTCGTGCGGGAGCCCCCCGCGGCTGGCGGGCTGACCGTTCGCGGCGTCGTCAGACGCCGGCCACGGGTGAAGCCTTAGGGCTCGCAGATGACGATCGGGATCTCCCGATCGGTCCAGGCCCGGTAATTGGCGAAGTCGGGGTACATCGCGTCGAGCTTGGGCCAGTAGTCGGCCCGCTCGGCATCGCTGGCATCGCGGGCACGCAGCGACAGCACCTCGTTGCGGATGCGGAAGCTGACGTTCGGGTTGGCTTTGAGATTGAAGTACCACTGCGGGTTGTTGGCGCGCCCACCCTGGGAAGCCACCAGGATCACCCGGCTGCCTTCCCGCAGAAACAACAGCGGGGACTCCCGCAACTGACCGGATTTGCGGCCCGTGGTGGTGAGGATGCCGACCTCGGGAACCTCACCGAAACGCTTGGAGCCCAGCCGCCACTTTCGGCCGACTCGGCCGCCGGTCGCCTTGTAGGCCCAGGTGTTGGCCCGAGACATCCACTTGATGAATTTTCCGGTGGCCGGCGAATCGAGCGCCTTCGGCTTCTCGGGTATGTCGCGGTTGCTCACGGGTTCACTCTAACGGTGGATGAACGGACGAATCCCCGCGCGGATGTGGTGGATGACCGCAGTGCCGTCAGGGCTTTCGGCTGGAATGCGGAACACCTCGTCCACATGGGAGCACACCCGGGCGCCCAGCAGCGACGGCTTGGTGATGATGTCGTAGACCGCCCGCACGTCGTCACCGTCGATGCTGTACTTCGGCAACGTGGCCGCCGAGATCAATCGAAATTGCGGACCGCGGTTGAGGCTGCGGCGCAGATGGTTTCCCGAGAACCCGGTCTTGATTCCGACCTCGATGCGGACACAGTCCGGGCTGAACCGGACCGCCGAGGCATCGTGGCTGACCAGCGCATCGATATAGGCCTGCGCCGCGGCGATGCGCTCGCTCTCGGGAACCGGAGCCACTAGATACGCTCGATGATGGTGCCGGTGGACAGTGCTCCGCCGGCACACATCGTGATCAGGGCGGTCGACTTGTCGGTGCGCTCGAGCTCGTGCAGTGCCGTGGTGATCAACCGGCTGCCGGTGGAGCCCACCGGGTGGCCCAGGGCGATGGCCCCGCCGTTGACGTTGACCCGGTCCATGTCCGGCTTGTGCACCGCGGCCCAGGACAGCACGACCGAGGCAAAAGCCTCGTTGATCTCCACCAGGTCGATATCGCCGATCTTCATGCCGGCCTTCTCCAGCACCTTCGCGGTGGACTGCACCGGACCGTCGAGGTGGTAGTAGGTCTCCGAGCCGACGTTGGCCTGGCTGATGATGCGGGCACGGGGCTTGAGCCCCAGTGCCTTGGCCTTGTCCTCGTCCATCCACAGCACCGCGGCGGCCCCGTCGGAGATCTGCGACGAGGTACCGGCGGTGTGGATACCGCCCTCCATGACCGGGTTGAGTGCCGCAAGGCCCTCGGCCGTGGTGTCACGCAGGCCCTGGTCGCGGCTGACGATGTTCAGCTCGGCGGTGGGTTGCTTGTTCTCGTCGATGACCGGGGCCTCGATCGGGGAGATCTCCCGGTCGAACCGGCCCTCGGCCCACGCCTGCTTGGCCAGTTGCTGGGACCGCAGTCCGAGCGCGTCGACGTCGGCGCGGGTGATGCCCCGACGCTTGGCGATGCGCTCGGCCGCCTCGAATTGGTTGGGCAGGTCGATGTCCCACGACGCCGCGCGGGCGCCGCCGCCGTTCGCGCCGAGGGGAACCCGGCTCATCGCCTCGATGCCGCAGGCGATGCCGATGTCGATGGCGCCGGCGGCGATGAGGCCGGCGATGAGGTGGTTGGCCTGCTGCGCGCTGCCGCACTGGCAGTCGATGCTGGTGGCGCCGACATGCTCGGGCAGCCCGGCCACCAGCCAGGACTGCCGGGTGACATTGTTGCCCTGCTCGCCGAACTGGGTGACACAGCCGCCGATGACCTGCTCGACGCTGCCCGCGTCGATGCCGGCCTTGGTGATCAGTGCCTTCTGCACCGCCCCGAGAAGTTCGGTGGCGTGCAGGCCGGACAACCAGCCATTACGTTTGCCGATCGGGCTGCGGGTGGCTTCGACGATGACAGGATTACCCATGCGGCCAGGCTAGAACACGTTTCATTAGTCTGACAAGCGACGATGCGACACTGCCTTTGATCTGCGGTCGGGGCGTGTTTCAATGGTCGCAATCAGGCACTAGACGGTGTTGTTCCTGCTCCCGGGTTCAAACGTCGTCGAACCGACACAGTTACCTAACCGAACACCCTAGGAGTAGAGACATGGGCTGCCCCGCCATCCCCAGCGACTTCGACTTCCTCGACTCCGAGATGAGCTTGAAGGGCCTACCGGTCAACGAGCTCGCTGAGCTGCGTAAGTCTGAACCGGTGCGCTGGGTCGACGTTCCCGGGGGAACCGGAGGTTTCGGCGACAAGGGTTACTGGCTGGTGACCAAGCACAAGGACGTCAAGGACGTCTCGCTGCGCAGCGACGTCTTCTCCAGCGCCATGAACGGAGCGATCCCGGTCTGGCCGCAGGAGATGACTCGTGAGGCGGTCGACCTGCAGCGCGCGGTCCTGCTGAACATGGATGCGCCGCACCACACCCGGCTGCGCAAGATCATCTCCCGGGGCTTCACCCCCCGCGCCCTGTCGCGGCTTGAGGACGAGCTGAAGGCGCGCGCACAGAAGATCGCTCAGACCGCGGCGGCCAACAACACCGGAGACTTCGTCGAGCAGGTGTCCTGCGAACTGCCGCTGCAGGCCATCGCCGAACTGCTCGGTGTGCCTCAGGACGATCGGGACAAGTTGTTCCGCTGGTCCAACGAGATGACCGCCGGCGAAGACCCCGAGTACGCCGACGTGGACCCGGCAATGTCGTCCTTCGAAGTCATCAGCTACGCCATGAAGATGGCCGAGGAGCGGGGCGTGAACCCGACTGATGACATCGTCACCAAGCTGATTCAGGCCGACGTCGACGGCGAGAAGCTCAGCGACGACGAGTTCGGCTTCTTCGTCATCATGCTGGCGGTGGCCGGCAACGAGACCAGTCGCAACTCGATCACGCACGGCATGATCGCCTTCTCGCAGAACCCCGACCAGTGGGAACTGTTCAAGCGGGAACGGCCGCAGACCGCCGTGGACGAGATCATCCGTTGGGCCACACCGGTTTCGGCATTCCAGCGCACGGCGAGCGTCGACACTGAGATCTCCGGCGTCAAGATCAAGGCCGGCGAGCGCGTGGTGATGTCCTACCGTTCGGCCAACTTCGACGAAGAGGTGTTCGACGACCCGTTCACCTTCAACATCCTTCGCGACCCGAACCCGCACGTCGGTTTCGGCGGCACCGGGGCGCACTACTGCATCGGCGCGAACCTGGCCCGCCTGACCATCAACCTGATCTTCAACGCGGTCGCCGACCACATGCCCGATCTGAAGCCGATCGGCGAGCCGGAGCGGCTGAAGTCGGGCTGGCTCAACGGCATCAAGCACTGGCAGGTCGACTACTCGGGCAAGTGCCCGGTCGCGCACTGAGCAGACTGACGGCGTAGACGAATCAAGGAGGATTCGGGTGGATTTCACACCGAACCCCGAGCAGCAGGCTGTCGCCGATGTGGTGACGTCGGTGCTCGACCGCGACAACACCTGGGAAGCGCTGGTCTCCGGCGGTGTGGCGGCGCTGGGGGTCCCGGAGCGACTGGGCGGCGACGGCCTGGGGCTCGCAGAGCTGGCCACCGCGCTGACCGAGATCGGCCGGCACGGCACCGTCGGTCCGGCGCTGGCAACCCTGGGGCTGGGCCTGTTGCCCCTGCTGGATCTGGCGTCGCAAGCGCAGCAGGACCGGTATCTGGCCGAAGTTCCCACCGGCGCGGTGCTTTCGGCTGCGCTGAACGAGCCCGGACAACAGTTGCCGGAGCACCCCAAGACCAGCTACGCCGAGGGAAAGCTCAACGGCATCAAAAGCGGTGTGGCCTACGCCGAGACGGCGGCATGGCTGATCGTCTCCTGCGATCAGGGCGTGGTGGTGGTCTCTCCTGACACCGCCGGTGTCACGCTCACCAAGACGCCGACGTCGAATGGATCCGACGAATACGTGGTGACCTTCACCGACGTGGCGGTGGGGCAGGCCGACGTCCTCGAGGGCGCCGAGGTGCGTCGCCTCAACCAATTGGTGCTGGCGGCCACGGGTGCGTTCGCGGCGGGACTGGTTGCCGGGGCACTGCGGCTGACTGCCGACTACGTCGCGACCCGCGAGCAGTTCGGTCGCCCGCTGTCGACTTTCCAGACGGTGGCGGCACAACTCTCTGAGGTCTACATCGCCTCTCGGACAATCGATTTGTTGGCCGTCTCCACGGTGTGGCGGCTGGCCGAGGGGCTCGACGCCGACGAAGACCTGAACATTCTGGGTTATTGGCTGACCTCGCAGGCCCCGCCGGCGATGCGCCTCTGCCACCACCTGCACGGCGGTATGGGTATGGACATCACCTATCCGATGGACCGCTACTACTCCTCGATCAAAGACGTGACTCGGCTGTTGGGTGGTCCGAGCCACCGCCTCGACTTGGTGGGAGCGTAATGTTCATCGACCTCACGCCCGAGCAGCGGGCGCTGCAAGCCGAACTGCGGGAATACTTCTCGACTCTCATCACGCCCGAAGAAGCGGCGGCGATGGAGTCCGATCGCCACAACGAGGCCTATCGCGCCGTGATCAAGCGGATGGGCAGCGACGGCAAGTTGGGGGTCGGCTGGCCCAAGGAATACGGCGGTCTGGGGTTCGGCCCCGTTGAGCAGCAGATCTTCATCAACGAGGCCAACCGGGCCGACATCCCGCTGCCGATGGTCACGCTGCAGACCGTCGGACCCACCCTGCAGGCGCTCGGCACCGAAGAGCAGAAGAAGAAGTTTCTGCCCGGAATCCTTTCCGGCGACGTGCATTTCGCCATCGGTTACTCCGAGCCCGATGCCGGGACCGATCTGGCCTCGCTGCGCACGACTGCGGTCAGGCACGGTGACGAGTACATCGTCAACGGGCAGAAGATGTGGACCACCGGTGCCCACGATGCCGACTACATCTGGCTGGCATGCCGGACCGACCCGAGCGCAGCCAAGCACAAGGGCATCTCGATCCTCATCGTCGACACGAAGGACCCGGGCTACTCCTGGACCCCGATCATCTTGTCCGATGGGGCGCATCACACCAACGCCTCCTACTACAACGACGTGCGGGTCCCGGCCGACATGCTGGTCGGTGAGGAGAACGGCGGCTGGAAGCTGATCACCACTCAGCTCAACCACGAGCGGGTCGGTCTCGGTCCGGCGGGCCGCGTGGCCGGCATCTACGACCAGGTCCACGCCTGGGCGTCCAAGCCCGGTTCCGACGGCGTCACCCCGATCGAGCACGATGACGTGAAGCGTCTGCTGGGGCAGATCAAGTCGATCTGGCGGATCAATGAGCTGCTCAACTGGCAGGTCGCTGCTTCCGGCGAGACCATTGCCGTTGCGGACGCCGCCGCCACCAAGGTGTTCTCCACCGAGCGGATCCAGGAAGTGAGCCGCCTGGCCGAGGAGATCGTCGGGCGGTTCGGCAACCCGGCGGACCCGGAGACCGCCCAGGTACTCAACTGGCTGGACAAGATGGCCAAGCGCAACCTGGTGATCACCTTCGGCGGAGGGGTCAACGAGGTGATGCGCGAGATGATCGCCGCATCGGGCCTCAAGGTCCCGCGGGTGCCACGATGAGTCGAGGAGACCGATGAGCGACCTTTCCTCCGGGATCGAACAGATACTGGCGTCGGGCCGGAGCAAGCCGCGGGTCGGCCGGGATCCGGTGAACCAGCCGATGATCCGCCACTGGGTCGACGCGCTCGGCGACACCAATCCGATCTACACCGACGAGGACGCCGCCCGTGCGGCGGGACACCCGGGGATAGTCGCGCCGCCGGCCATGATCCAGGTGTGGACGATGATGGGCCTGGGGGGACAGCGGCCCGCCGACGACCCGCTGGGCAAGGTCATGGAACTGTTCGACGGGGCGGGTTATGTCGG
>NZ_JRMK01000173.1:0-7155 GCF_000972925.1 Mycobacterium sp. UM_Kg1
AGATGTGTATAAGAGACAGGCACAGGGCCATCCTGGTACCTGCGCGACCACGGCACCTGGGACCAGGCTCGCGAATACTTCGTGCACCGCTCGCTGTATCACCTCAAGGAAGGTGATCCGCACGCCTGGGTGATCCCGCGGCTCACGGGCCAGGCCAAGGCCTCGTTCGTCGCGGTCGAGTTCGACGAGTACGGCGCCGGACGGGGCGCGCGGGTGCACCAACAACTGTTCGCCGAACTGCTCACCGCGGCCGGCCTGGATGCCGCGTACCTCGCCTACCTCGACGCCGTTCCCGCCGAGTCGCTGGCGGTGGTGAATCTGATGTCGCTGTTCGGGCTACATCGTCGTTGGCTGGGCGCGGCCGCCGGACACTTCGCCGCCACCGAGATCACCTCGCCCCCCGGCTCGAGCCGAATGGTGGCGGCGTTGCGCCGCTTCGGTGCACCGGATGCCTGCGTGGCGTTCTACGCAGAGCACGTCGAGGCCGATGCAGTACACGAACAGGTGGTGCGCGCGGACGTGATCGGCGACCTGTTAGACCGTTCTCCGTGGCTGGAGACCGACGTCGTGTTCGGTATCCGGGCTCTCGATGCCGTGGAAGGTCGGCTCGCCGATGTGATGACGTCGGCATGGTCGGCGGGGCGTTCGTCGCTTCTGACAAAGTGAAAGTTAAGGCTTTACTGGGAGTTTCCCGAAAGTGTCGGGCGATGCCTTTACCTATCGAAGTGAATGTCGGTAACGTCTGGATTCTCCGGTTGAGCTCACAGCCGCAGTGAAGCGTCCATGTCAACGCAGGTCCGCAAGTGATTTCGTTGACGTGATCCAACAGCACGATTCGTCGACTGATGGAGCCATAAGCATGACCACCATCGATTTATCGCAGAACGCTTTCGCCGCGCCCGCAACAGAAGCCACCCAGGTCTGGCGGAGTCATACCGCCCGGTTCACGGTCCACTGGGGCCGCACGGGTGCCGTTGTCGCCGTCAACGGAGAGGTCGACGCGGTGAACGCCGACCCGTTCGCCGACTACGCGCAACGCTGCGCCGAATGCTGCGAATGGCTGGTCGTCGACCTGGCTGAGCTGACATTCATCGGCACCGCCGGTTTTACCGCTCTGCAATCGATCAGCGCGCGGTGCGAAAGTGCGCAGACCAAGTTCAAGGTCATCGCAAGCCCCGCACTGTCGAACCTTCTGCGAATCTGTGACCCGCAGTCGCGCCTTCCGCTGGTGGCGTCGCTGGCAGAAGCCCTGGCCGACGTTCAGCAGTCGGGCCGCCCGCTTCGCCTGGTGCCGTAACAGCCCTCACCCCGCCGTCGTCGGCGCAGCACGTTTCCTTTTCCCTGTGCTCTGCGTCGGAAAGGCGCTGGATGGGTATCCAGCCGGGACATCGGCGACGGGAAGGGGAAACACACGTGGGTGGGCAACCGGCCGTGCTGTTCGACATCGACGGCACCCTCGTCGATTCCAACTACCTCCATGTGTATGCCTGGCAACGTTCGTTCGCCGAGTTGCACATCGAGGTGGAATGCTGGCGCATCCACCGCGCCATCGGCATGGACGGCGCGAAGCTTGTGCGCACACTGTCCGGCGATGCCGATGAGGATGTTCGCCGCCGGCTCCAAGACCTGCACTCGCGCTACTACCTTCAGTCCGCAGAGCTGCTCACTCCACTTCCGGGAGCCCGCACTCTTCTGGAATCGGTTGCCGCCTTGGGCCTTCCGGTGGCGCTGGCCACTTCTGCTCCAGAGGACGAGCTGGCGGTCCTGCGTAAGGTCCTCGCTTGCGACGAGCTGATCGCGGCAGTCACCTCATCGGCCGATGTCGACGTCGCCAAGCCGCACCCGGGCATCATCGGCGTCGCACTGGAGCGCGTAGGCGCCACGGCTGAAAGTGCGGTCTTTGTGGGCGACGCGGTCTGGGACGCGAAGGCATGCACGCGGGCCGGCGTGGTCAGCATCGGCCTGCTCAGCGGCGGCGTATGCCGCTCTGAGCTGGAAAATGCCGGAGCCGCTGCCGTTTTCGATAATGCCGGGGATCTGTCGGCGCACCTGGATCAGTCGCCGATCGGCGAGTTCGCCAGCGGCCGCGGCCCGCGGTGAATCCCGGCAGCGCCGCGGGCCGCGAGTCCGCTACTTTCCCCGGACCCGGCGGTTGTGCTTCTTGATCGCCGTGACCAGCTCCGACTTTCGCATCGTCGAACGTCCGTGAATGTCCAGCCGCCGGGCAAGGTCGAGCAGGTGCCGCTTGCTGGCATTGGCGTCGACGCCCTCCGCTGACCGTCCGGAGTTGTTCGGCCCGCCGCCGGCCGCGAGCCGATCCGAGGGGCCACGCTTCTTCTTCGGCTCCCAATGGTCGCCGACCTTCTCGAAACTGTGCTTGAGCGCCGCGTAGGCGACCCGGTGGGCGCGCTGCTCGCTGCCGTACTCCTTGGCCGCAGCATCATGGGCTTTGGCGAAGGTGCGTTGCGCCTTGGCACTGGAACGCTGCAGCGTGGTGGGCAACTCGCCGCGTTTGGCGGAGCCACTTTTCGTCGTCTTGGGCATGAGACCTCCAATAGCGATCCGATGCCTCGGGGATACCCACCGGGTCCGGCCGGAAATCCTCTGCCACATCCATGCGGATGCTGTAAACCTCGCGCTCGAGGCCGGTTTCTGCGAATCAGGTTTGAAATGGCTTTGTCCGGGGAATGGTGGCCCTACAGGTGAATGGAGGACGGATGCGCTTCGGTGGATTGGCCGGGACGGTGGTGCTGCTTTGGTTGCTCATCGGCGCCTTCGCGGCATGGCAGCGCGGGTACTTCCACGAGGGCCCGACCAGTTGCGCATCGGCCGGAACCATCGCCGTCACCGTCTTGGCCGGCCCGCTGAACTATGCGGGCGTGAAGCCTGTGGTCTCGGATTGCCGTCTACCGCAGCCTTCTTCGCTGGATGCGGTCAGTTTCATTGTGTGAGAGAAGGGATTAGTGATGATTGCCCTCGGAGTGATCCTGATTATTCTGGCGCTCATCTTCAAGATCAACATCCTCTGGACTGTCGGCATCATTCTGCTGATCGTCGGCGCGGCACTGTGGATTCTGGGCGCGGTCGGGCGCCCGGTAGCGGGTCGGCGCTACTGGTATTGATCGGACCCACGGCACACCGGACGCCCCCGGACCGCGCCTCGCGCTGATGCACTCGAGCCTGCGCTGCGGCTCGTTCACGCGCGGATAGACAGGGCTGGGTGCGATGACGGTCACCGCCGATCTTCAGCGCCCTGCGGGGCACATCGCCCTGTTCTACCGGTCACCGCAGGAGTATCTCGACTACCTGGTGCCGTTCGTCGCCGACGGTGTGGCGGACGGGCAGCCCGTCCTGGTGGCGGGGCCCGGGCCGAACCTGTCGCGACTGCGCCAGGCCTTACCCGCGGGCACCGCCGCGGCTGTGAGCCTGATCGACATCGGCACCGTGGGGCGCAACCCCGGGCACGTACTGGGCGGCGTACTGGGCACATTCGCCGACAGGCACCCCTCGGGTGCGGTACGGATGGTTTGCGAGCTGGTCTGGCAGGGCCGGTCGGCGCCGGAGTATCCGGCCTGCATCCAGCATGAGGCGCTGGTCAACGAGGCCTTTGCCGGCCGGGATGTCACCGTGCTGTGCCCCTACGACGCGGGCCTGGACTCGAAGATGCTCGCCGACGCCGAGATCACCCATCCCCGGCTCGGACGTGCCGGGCAACCAGAGCGTGCCAGTTCGGGCTTCGCGCCCGACGCCGCGTGGGACCGCTACAACGAACCGCTGCCGCCGAGCCCCACGGCGGCGAGCTACACGCTGCACCGGCTCACCGATCTGGCCGGCGCCCGACAGTTCTGCGCGAAGTACGCGCGCTGGTTCGGCTTCTCCGCCACCCATATCGCGGACCTGCAACTGATCGTCAATGAGCTGGCATCCAACAGCCTGCAGCACGGACGCGGCCCGTGCACCCTTCTGCTCTGGGACACCGGCGACCAATTGGTCTGCCAGGCACGCGATCTGGGGCACTTGACGGACCGATTGGCCGGTCGGCGGCCCTTCGTCGATGGAGACGGGCATGGATGCGGCCTCTTCGTCGTCAACGCGACCGCGGACCTGGTCCGCATCCACACGACTGCTACCGGAACCACCGTGCAGGCGCACCTTCGAATGAGCTGACGGGCGGGCTGCGCCTGGGCCCGGCCGGGCGGCATTGGAGCACGTGGCGCGCAGAGCACCGGCGGGGTACCCGCTGCCTAGGAGAGCAGGCAGACAGCAGGTACCCCGCCGGCGCGCACCGTGAGGTGCCCGCGTTTCACCGCTGCCATGGTGTTACCGCTGGTGCATCACCTCCTTCTTCCCGGCCTGGCAGTCACCGCGGCCTCGGAGGCGACCGCTGTGTCGCCCAGACGGTCCCGCTGCGCTGCCGTGGTTCCCGCCCGCACCGGGGCGGTACGCGTTCGGGCCGACCACGCCGCGCCGGTCTGACGCCGGCGAGCGTACGAAGACGAGGCCGGGCGACGGGCATTTCGGTGGGTGCCGCGGTGCAGGTCTGCGGTTTCGCGGCGAACAGGCGCAACCATTCGGCGCGCACAATGTCCTCCGCTTCGTCGAGGACCTCCGCGGACAGGGTGTCGGTGGTCATGGTGCTCACCTCCTTCACCGGGTAGCAGGCCGCCGCCCGGCCCCTCGCAATCAGGCGTTGATGATCCGCTCGCCGTGCCCGCTGGCGATCTTGATGCGGCGCGGCTTCGCCTTCTCCGCGACCGGGATGGTCAGCCGTAGCACGCCGTCGTGGTAACTGGCCTGGATGTGTTCGGCGTCAAGGTTGTCGCCGAGGAACAGTTGCCGGCTGAACACACCGCGCGGCCGCTCCGCGGACACCATTTCGCGGTTCTGGTCCAGGGGGCGTTCGGCGTGCACCGTCAGCACATTGCGTTCGACATCGAGATCCAAGGAGTCTTCCGCGACGCCGGGCAGGTCGAATTCGACGATGAACTGGTCACCGTCGCGCCAGGCGTCCATGGGCATGACCGCCGGCCGGGCCGCGGTGCCCAACACCTGCTGGGTCCACCGGTCGAGATCACGCAACGGGTCGGTACGCATCAACATCATCTCCACCTCCTAGTCCTACGGCAGATCATCTATGTCTGCCGACATAGATTTTTATATAACACCGGTGCTAGATTGCCGCAAGAGGTATCGAAGGAGTTTTCGGCGAGTGGAAGCGATACGCGGTGAGTGATGCGATGAATGCGCGGTCCGGGCTGGGGGTATACGGCATCTCGGTGGCAGCTGAGTTGTCCGGGATCGGCCCGCAGACCCTGCGGCTCTATGAGAGCCGTGGGCTGCTCACACCGGCGCGCACCGCCGGCGGGACACGTCGCTACAGCGATGACGATCTCGCTCGGTTGCGCCGCATCACCGAGCTGGTGGCCATCGGGATCAACACGGCGGGCATCGGGCAGATCCTCGGCCTGGAAGCCCGCAACGCCCGACTGGAGGCCGACAACGTTCGGCTGGAGTCGGACAACAATAGACTGCAGTCCGACAACACTCGGTTGAGATCCGACAACACCGCGCTGAAGTCGGACTATGCCCTGCTCGCCGCCGCCCGTCGCGCCGAACGGCCGGCGCAGGCCGGGCCGCGAACACGGAAACGAAAGGGGTCATGATGAGCAACCCTGAGGATCTGCCGCCGACCTACGCAGCGGAGGCGGATCTCGCCGAGCAGCGCGTCCCCGCCGACGCCGACGACGAGGGGCTGGACCCGGCCCGGCTGGAAAACATCGCCGAGGTCGACGCCAATCCTGCCGACGTGATCGAGCAGGCGATCAGCGTTCCGCTGCCCGACGACGACTATGAGGCCGAGTCCTAAACGGCGGAACTACTGCGTGTCGGCCCTGTCGCCGCCGGCCCCGCCGCGCGCCCCCTTGCACCGCCGATGGCTGGTGTCGCACAGCGGATAGTTGCGGCTGCGCCCACAGGTGCAGATGGCCACCATGAAGCGATCCGATTCGACGACACCTTCGGGCGTCTCGATGCGGACGGGCCCGGCAACCAGCACCGGGCCGTTGCGGACGGGCCGCACCACGGTGCTCACGGCTTGTCCGCCCGGATGACGACCAGCTGTTCCATGCGGCAGCCGCGCGGCACTCGTCCGGTCTGCTCCAGCCAGTCGGCGTGCGCCGAGAGCACCGGGCCGAACGGGATGTCGCGCACCGCCACGACTTGGGCGGCAAGGCCCGATTGCCGCAGGCTCCGCAACGAGTGCGCCACCCCGGCAAGAGCGGACTGCACCAGCAGCAGGGTCCCGCCCCCACCCAACAGCGATACCGCGGAGCGGCACAGCGGATCCAGCACGATCCGTCCGTCGACACCGCCGTTCCAGGACCATTCGGGTCCGCCCGCCGACGGGATGGGACCACCGCCGGCCGGCGAGGGAACGTAAGGCGGATTGGCAACCACCAGATCGAAGGGCGCGCACCGCAGTGCCGCACTCCAGGTCCCCTGCCGGATCCTCACATCCACACCGGCTGCACGTGCGTTGTCCCGTGCGGACCGCACCGCGCGCGGGCAGATGTCGTAGGCGGTGACGCTTGCCGCGCCCAACTCGGCCGCCGCGATGGCCACCACCCCGCTACCCGTGCACAGATCCAGCACACGGGCGCCGCCGGCCAGGCCGGTGTCCTTCATAGCGTCGATCAGAAGGTGCGAATCGTCCTGCGGCGCATAGACACCGTCCGGGTTCAGCGGACTACGGCGCAGTGCGCTGGGCCTGTAGAAGGTTGTCATCGGTGGCTGCCGTCGCCGGGGTAGCCGAAGATTCGGTGGACCCCCCACTGGCGAAGCCGCTCGAGGATGAAGTCCGCGGTATTCGGCATCAATTGCTCCCTTCGACACTGGCACACGGTTACCCGCCACCGGCGTTGTCAAACGGTGGGTTGCGCCACCGGCGCACCGGTTTCGCTCACGGCTTTGCGAGCCACCCGTAGGTCGTCGACGAACGCTCGGTAAGCCCCGGCACGCTGTTCGCTGCGGTCGCGCAGCACTGCCGAGGGATGAACGGTGGCCAGCACCTGCGGCCTGCCGCCGGATCCCGCCAGGCCCGGCAGGCACCGCAGCTCTCCGCGACCGTGGGAGACGCGAAATGACGGTCCCAGCAAC
>NZ_JRMK01000174.1:0-7181 GCF_000972925.1 Mycobacterium sp. UM_Kg1
GCGCGGTCGCCAGGATCGCGTTGTCGCCGGTGCAGGTCACCACGATGTCACCGATGCGCGCCAGGTGCTCGTCGCGGACCGGCCCGAACACCCCAGAGGCCACCGCCTGCTCGCGGGTCTGCACCGACGCCCGGCCCGCCAGACGCTCGGTCCAGATCGCCAGCACGTCGGCCGTGGCACCGGGTTCGGTGTGCAGGTAGCGCACCCGCGGCTCGCCGGCGACCACCCGGATCCCGGCACGCAGGGCCGGGTCGGCATCGAGGTCCAGGCGAGCCGCATCGGGCACGTTGATCCCGCCGTGATCGGCGGTCACCATCAGCACGGTGTCGCCGGGCAGCTCCTCGAGCAGATGCACCAGCAGCGCATCGACCTTGGCGGCCGCGGCGTGCCACTGCGGCGAGCCGATTCCCGACACATGCGCGGCATGGTCGAGCGCAGCGGTGTAGCCGTAGACCAACCCCGGTGAAGCCAGCGCCTCGACGAACCGCTGCACGTAGGGCTGGCCTTTGGCCACCGGACGAAAGTCCGCTCCCCGGTAAGCCGACTCGGTCAATCCGCTGCCGATGAACATCTCCGGCAGCACGGCGCGAGCACTCACTCCGGCGGCGTGCAGTCGCTCGAACCAGGTGGGTACCGGCTGCCAGAGCGCCGGTGACGGCTCGTCGCCCCAGTAGATGTGGGTCAGCACCTGCTCGGTGCCGGGAATGTTGACGGTGAAGCCCAGCACGCCGTGCTCGCCCGGTGATGCGCCGGTGCCCAGGGAGACCAGGCTGGTGGGCGTGGTGGAGGGAAAGGTGCTGCACAGTTCGATCAGGTGACCGGTCGAGCCGGCCAGCACCGCGGACAGCAATGGCGCATCCTTGGCCAGAAGCGGCAACAGGTGATAACCCAGCCCATCGACGAGCACCACCGCCACCCGTTGCACGTCGCCCACCCGCTCGCGCAGACCGAGCCTGTCGGTCACGCCGGGAACGCCCAGCAGAGCTGCCGCGGACGGCAGGATGTCGCAGATCGAACCTGGCACCGGTTCAGACTGCCATCGAGCGGCTCAACGCCGCAGCCGACCTCCTACTCGGCGCCGGTTTCTTTGGGCAGGGGGGCGCCGTGCTTGGCGGCGCTGGCGTTCGTCTTGGTCCTGCCCTGGGTGGCCGCCGGGCCACTGGGGCCGCCCCCACCACCGCCGGAGCCGCCGCTGGGCGCGTTGAATTTCGGCAGGCTCGGCGGATCCCCGGAATCGTCGGAGCTACCGGTCGAAGACGAGTCCCCGTCTCCGAGCGCGCCACGCAGCACCTGTTCGAGCTGCGCCAACGGGTCAGACCCGGCCGCTCGGAGGTCCAGGGGTGCATCGGGGAAGTCGGCCCCCGCCGCCGACTGTTCTGCGCCGGCCGCTGCGAACAAGGTGTCCAGCATGTCGTCAAAGTCGGCCTGTGCCGTCGGTGCGAGAAGTAGCCACAATCCTGCGGACACCACGGTCGCCGATATGCGGGCACGCACCGGGTTCCCTCGGCCCGATCCCGCCCGGCGGGGACTGCTCATCCGCGATGTCCTTCCTGACTTCTGCGCGCCGGCGATGCTGCGCCGGGCGTGGAAGAACGTAGCTGTTGCCCGCCCAGTCAGGCGACCCCCAAAGCCCCTCCAACGGCAATGTTCAAATTCCGTTCACTTCCCGTCATCCCGCTGGTCATCGCGCGCGCAGAATTGCCCATTTCCCTTGGTGCAGCGCACAATTGAGACGCCCATCACAACGGGGTCCGGTGCGCTCGCGGCACACCATTCGAGCCGCCGCCGCGGCTGCGATCCGGTTGACACAGAGCGAGCATTGGCGGCATAAAAAAATCATGGTGATCGATAAAACGAATGGCGGCTTCATCCGGCGAGCCGCTTGGAAGCTCCATAATCCTTTGCACTGACCAACGCCGCCCAGTCAGCGCACTGCGAAATTACTTAAGTTACGGTAAATTCCGGATCACAACGGATCCGGTTCGGTGCTGCCGCCGCGACCGCCCCAATGAGAGGCACCTCATGTCGCGTCGACGCAACGTTGCCCACCGCCGCCGGAGACCCGCAATGGGAGTTCCGGCAGCCGTGCTGGCGCTGGGGCTGAGCCCGCTGGGTTGGGCACCCACCGCCAACGCCGACCTGGAAGATCTCCTCGACCCCAGTTACTGGTTCGACCCGGCCAACTGGTCGGATCCCGCCGATGTCGGCAGCGCAGTGTTCGACCCGGGCGCCTGGGGCTTCGGGGATCTTTCGAACTGGTTCGAGGGCCTGGGCGCGGCCGACTACAGCTTCGCCGCCTTCAGTCTCGACGACTTCGCCCAGAGCATCTATCTGCAGGTGCACACCGGTATGCAGGACTGGATGTCCAGCTCGTTCGGGCAGCAGCTCGGCGATCTGATCAACCCGCTGTTCGCCTCCGACACGGTGTGTGGACTGATCTGCAACGGCATCGACGGCACCGAGATCGACCCCGACGGTGGCACCGGCGGCTGGTTGTTCGGCGACGGCGGCGCGGGATATGACTCCGACGTCGACGGGATGGCCGGCGGCAATGGCGGCGCGGCCGGCTGGTTCGGCAACGGCGGGGCCGGCGGGATCGGTGGGGCCGGCGCCGACGGCGGCGACGGCGGCACCAGCGGAACGCTGATCGGCTTCGGCGGTGCAGGCGGCGAGGGTGGCGCGGGACTTGCCGGGGCGAACGGCGGCGACGGCGGCGACGGCGGCGACGCGGTCGGGAAGTGGTTCTCCTTCGGCGGCGTCGGCGGCAACGGTGGCACCGGCGGCGATGCGCTGGACGGCGCCGGCGGGGCCGGGGGCAATGGCGGCGCGGGCGGCACCGCAGGCGCGAACAGCCCGGTCGCCGACGACTCGAGGCCGGCGATCGGTGCCCGGCTGTTCAAGATCGGCGGTGCCGGCGGCACCGGCGGGGCCGGCGGCAGCGGTCTGACCGGCGGCGCCGGGGGCAATGGCGGCAACGGCGGCCTGTCGTGGGCACGAGCCGGTGGAGTAACCGGTGGGGCCGCCGGCGACGGTGGCACCGGCGGCGACGCCACCGAGGTGGCCGGCGCGGGCGGCAACGGCGGCGTGGGCGGCGGCACCTTCGCACTGTTCGGGGGCACCGGGGCCACCGGAGGTCAGGGTGGGGCCGGGGGTGCCGTCGATGGCGACCTGGCCACCGCGGGAGCCGGCGGCATCGGCGGGCAGGGCGGCACTACCCTCGCGATCTTCGGCGGCAGCGGCGGAGCGGGCGGTGGCGGTGGTGCCGGCGGAGCCGCGGACGGCGACGGCAGCACGGCAGGTGCGGGCGGCGACGGGGGCTTCGGCGGCCTCGGCGGCTTCCTGTTCGGCGGACAGGGTGGGACCGGCGGTGCGGGCGGGTCCGGCGGCGCGGTCACGGGCGCCAACAGCGTCGCCGGCGCAGGCGGCGACGGGGGTGGCGGCGGATTGGGCGGATTGGTCAGTGGTGGTAGCGCCGGCGCCGGCGGCGCCGGGGGAACGGGCGGCGCCAGCACCGGTACCGGCGGCACCGCGGGCGACGGCGGTGCCGGGGGCAATGCCGGTTCGCTCGGCAGCGTCTTCAGCTCGCCCGACCAGTTGGGTGCAGCTCTCACCCAACTCTCGGTCATCTCCGGCAGATCGCCGGAGCAGATCCAAGCCCAGCTCGACGAACTCACCGGACTGGCTGGAAATCCGCTGGCCGCACTGACCTCGGTTTTCGGGGGCAACGGCGCGGACGGCGGTGCGGGCGGGCATGGCGGTAGCGCCAGCGGCGTCGGCGGGCATGCCGGTGCCGGCGGGCATGGTGGCGACGGCAGCGGCGGCAGCCTCCTCGGCGGCTCCAGCACGGCCGGGGCCGGGGGCGCCGGCGGTGGCGGGGGCGACGCCAGCGGCACCGACGCCCTTGCCGGCAACGGCGGAAACGGCGGAAACGGCGCATCGGCCGGCCTGTTCTCCGGCGATGGAGGTAACGGCGGAAACGGCGGGACGGGCGGAGACGGCACCGGCGGTGCAGCCGCCGGGTACGGCGGCGCGGGAGGCGCCGGCGGCGCGGGTTCTGCCTTCAACGGCACCGGCGGCAACGGCGGAACAGGCGGAGCAGGGGGCAGCAGCAACGATGGAGTTGCCGGCCAGGGCGGTGTCGGGGGCAGCGGCGCCGCTGGGATCGGTGGCTTCTTCGACGGACTCGGCAGTATCGCGGGCGGCGGCACCCCACCGCCTCTGGGCACCGGCGGGGGCGGTGGCGGCGGCGGTGGCGGTGCAGGAGACGCCGGCACCGGCGGCAACGGTGGTGCCGGCGGCACGGGTGTCGCGTCCGCCGGCGGCCAGGGCGGCACCGGGGGCGCCGGAATCGACGGCGGCAGCGGAGGCACCGGAGGTGCCGGAGCCAAGGGCGGCTCGCTGCCTTCCCTGGCCGGCGGCATCGACGGCGGCTCCGGCGGCAACGGTGGCGCTGGCATCGGTGCCGGCAGCACCGGCGGTAACGGCGGTACCGGCGGCGTCAGCACGACCGCGCAGGGCGGAACCGGCGGCAACGGCGGCACCGGGCTGGACGGCGGTACCGGCGGCAACGGCGGTGCCGGTGGCAACGCGGGCACCAGCGGCGCCGACCATGTCACCCGAGGCGGCGACACCGACGCCACCACCCAACCCGGAGGTGTCGGCGGCGCCGGCGGCAATGGCGGCAACGGAGGCACTGGCACCGCGGCCGGCAACGGCGGCGACGGCGGAGCCGGCGGCAATGGCGGCAACGGCGCAGACGCCACCGAGAGCGGCCCCGGCGGTGCCGGCGGCGCGGGCGGCGCCGGGGGTGACGGCGGCCAGATCGGACCGAACGGCGACGGCAGCGGTGGAGCCGGCGGCAACGGCACCGACGGCGATTCCGATGGTGTGGACGGCGCGGCCGGCGGGACGGGCGGGGCCGGCGGGGCCGACGGAACCCCGGGCGCGCCCGGGACACCCAGCGCGGGCTCCGACAGCCAAAACTGACCCGATCCACGCCGCCACACAGGTGGCAGGATGAACGGATGGCAACCGGCAGCGTCGCGCCCTTCGACCCGATCGATCCGCTG
Source organism: Mycobacterium sp. UM_Kg1 (assembly GCF_000972925.1). NCBI lineage: Bacteria > Bacillati > Actinomycetota > Actinomycetes > Mycobacteriales > Mycobacteriaceae > Mycobacterium > Mycobacterium sp. UM_Kg1. The sequence continues at coordinate 5,070 of NZ_JRMK01000174.1, forward strand.
AGCCTGGACACTCTGCTCTCCGACGACGAAATCGCGCTGCGCGACACCGTCGCCAAGTTCTGCGCCGAGCACGTCTTGCCGCACGTGGGCGACTGGTTCGAGATCGGCGACCTGCCGGCTCGCGAACTGGCCCGGGAGTTCGGCAAGCTCGGGCTGCTGGGCATGCACCTGCACGGTTACGGCTGCGGCGGGTCATCGGCGGTGCACTACGGCCTGGCCTGCGTGGAGCTGGAGGCCGCCGACTCCGGCCTGCGCTCGCTGGTGAGCGTGCAGGGTTCCCTGGCGATGTACTCGATCTACAACAACGGCTCCGAAGAGCAGAAGCAGCAGTGGTTGCCGGGGATGGCGGCCGGTGAGCTGATCGGCTGCTTCGGGCTGACCGAGCCCGACGTCGGCTCCGATCCGGCGGCCATGACCACCCGGGCCAGACGGGACGGGTCCGACTGGATTCTCAACGGCCGCAAGATGTGGATCACCAACGGCTCGATCGCCGATGTGGCGGTGGTGTGGGCGGCCACCGACGAGGGCATCCGCGGCTTCATCGTGCCCACCGACTCCCCCGGCTTCACCGCCAACACCATCCACCACAAGCTGTCGCTGCGCGCTTCGATCACCAGCGAACTGGTGCTCGACGACGTGCGCCTGCCGGCGGAGGCGTTGCTGCCCGGGGCGCGTGGGGTCAAGGGCGCGCTGGCCAGCCTGTCCGAGGCGCGTTACGGGATCATCTGGGGTGCCATGGGCGCGGCACGCTCGGCCTGGCAGGCGGCCCGCGACTACGCCACCCAGCGCAGCCAGTTCGGCAAGCCGATCGCCGGCTTCCAGCTCACCCAGGCCAAGCTCGTCGACATGGCCCTCGAACTGCACAAGGGTCAGCTGCTCTCACTGCACCTGGGCCGGCTCAAGGACAGCGCCGGGCTGCGGCCCGAGCAGGTCAGCTTCGGCAAGCTCAACAACACGCGGACGGCGTTGGAGATCTGCCGTACCGCGCGGACCATTCTGGGCGGCAACGGGATATCCCTGGAGTATCCGGTGATTCGGCACATGGTCAACCTGGAGTCGGTGCTGACCTACGAGGGCACTCCGGAGATGCACCAGCTGGTCCTGGGCCAGGCGTTCACCGGGCTCTCCGCTTTCCGCTGACCGCCCCGGGCCCCCTACCATCCCCTGCCGTCGACATCCGAACTTGACACGTGTTAAGTTCGTCGCCGTGGACAACATTCGCGGTAAGACCATTGCTATCACCGGCGCCGCCCGGGGTATCGGGCTGGCCACTGCCACGGCCCTGCTCGCCAGGGGCGCCCGCGTCGTCATCGGCGACCGCGACGTCGCGGTCCTCGAGCACGCCGTCAAGCGACTCAGCGCCAGCGGCCAGGTCAGCGGCCACCCCCTGGACGTGACCGACCGTGAATCCTTCGCGACCTTCCTGGACAAGGCCCGCGCCGACGGCGACGGTCACATCGATGTGCTGATCAACAATGCCGGCGTCATGCCGGTGGGCCCGTTCCTGGAGCAGTCACCGGAGTCCATCCGCTCGGCGACCGAGGTCAACTTCTACGGCGTGCTCAACGGCTGCCAGCTGGTGCTGCCCGAAATGGTCAAGCGGCGCAGCGGCCACATCATCAACATCGCCTCGCTGGCCGGCATCATCGCCGTGCCCGGTCAGGTGCTCTACGCCGGAACCAAATTCGCGGTTGTGGGACTGACTACGGCGATGTCCGACGAGTTCGCCCCACAGGGCGTCAAGGTCTCCGCCGTGCTGCCGACCTTCACCAACACCGAACTGATTTCGGGCACCTCACCCTCTGGCGCCCAGAAGCCGGTGGAGCCCGAAGACATCGCCGCCGGCGTCGTCAAGGTGCTCGACAAGCCCCGGACCCTGCTCTCAGTGCCCGGCTTCGGGCGTCGCGTCTCGATCCTGGCCAGCCTGCTGCCGGACCGGGGCCGTCGCTGGCTGAACAAGAAGACCCACAACGACACCGTCTTCCTGCAGTTCGACACCGCCGCCCGCAAGGCCTACGAGGACCGCGCGCAGCACGCCACCGGCGTCGTCGAAGGCGACTGACGCCCGGGGGGCCTGGTTAGCCCAGCGCCTGATCGCTGTCTCTTATACAC
>NZ_JRMK01000175.1:0-7097 GCF_000972925.1 Mycobacterium sp. UM_Kg1
CGGTCGGTCGTGCCGGTGCGGTCGGTGACGGCGGTGACGGTGGCGTCGGCGGGATGGGCGCGGCCGGTGTGCTCACGTCGAACAACGGCCAGGCCGGCAACGGTGGCAACGGTGGTGCCGGTGGCAATGCCGGTGACGCCAGTGGTCGGGCCGGAAACGGTGGCGCCGGTGGTGTCGGCGGTACCGGAGCGGCCGGCAAGGTGGACTACAACAACGGCCACGGCGGAGCGGGCGGCAACGGCGGTACCGGCGGGCAGGCCGGATCCGTTGGTCGCGCCGGTGTGGTCGGCGACGGTGGCGACGGCGGCGATGGTGGTGCCGGCGCTCATGGCGTGATCACGTTCAACAACGGCTACGGCGGCAACGGCGGCCACGGTGGTGCCGGCGGCAACGCCGGTGACCTCAGCGGTCGAGCCGGCGCCGGTGGCAACGGCGGTGACGGCGGCCATGGCAGCGAGGGGCAGATTGGCTACAACAACGGTTACGGCGGCAACGGCGGTCACGGCGGCAACAGCGGCCGGACCGGGACGGTCGGCCTCGCCAGCCGGGTGGGTAACGGTGGTGACGGCGGCGACGGGGGTGCCGGCGCCCACGGCTTCATCACGTTCAACAACGGCTACGGCGGCAACGGCGGCCATGGCGGCCTGGGTGGCAGCGCCGGAGGTGACACCGGGCAGGCCGGATCCGGTGGCAACGGCGGTGACGGCGGCCACGGCACCGCCGGCCAGATCGGCTACAACAACGGCTACGGCGGCAACGGCGGTCACGGCGGTGATGGTGGCGGCACAGGCGCCGTCGGTCGAAGCGGTGTCATCGGAAACGGCGGCCACGGCGGTGACGGCGCCGCCGGTGCAGACGGCGTGATCGACGTCAACAACGGCGACGGCGGTGCCGGCGGTGACGGCGGAGCGGGCGGCAACAGCGAACCCGGCGGCCTGAACGGTGATGGCGGCAACGGCGGCAACGGCGGCAACGGGGCGGTCGTCGACTCCAGCACCAGCAGAGGCGGCGACCCCGGCGACCCCGGCGTCGCAGGAGTGGGCGGTGCCGCAGGATCCGCCGGTGCTGCTGGTCAAGGCGGTAGCGGCGGCACCTCCGGCCAAAGCGGCCAGCCCGGCTACCCCGCGGGGTAAGCCGGGGCCGTCGGCGCGGGCGGGATCTCGGGCCGGAAACCGGTTCGTACCTTATATATCCTTTGTGTCGCGTCCCGCCGATGAACAGCGAGGCGATACAGAGAGGAGTGGCGCCCATGCGCGTCCTGGTGATCGGTTCCGGTGCCCGGGAACATGCGTTACTCCTCGCTCTGCGCAAGGACCCCCAGGTCGATCACCTGGTGATCGCTCCCGGCAACGCCGGTACCGCGGCGGTGGCCGAGCAGCGCGATGTCGACATCACCTCCGGGCCGGCGGTCGCCGCCTTGGCACGCGAGGTCGAGGCAGACCTGGTGGTCATCGGACCGGAAGTGCCGCTGGTCCTGGGCGTCGCCGACGCGGTACGGGCCGCAGGAATCGCGTGCTTCGGGCCGTCGCAGGACGCCGCTCGCATCGAGGGTTCCAAGGCGTTCGCCAAGGACGTGATGGCCGCCGCCGGGGTGCGCACCGCTCGATCGGAGATCGTCGACAGCCCCGCTGACCTCGACGTCGCCCTGAGCCGGTTCGGCCCCGACGCCGGGGAGGCGGCCTGGGTGGTCAAAGACGACGGCCTGGCCGCGGGCAAAGGCGTGGTGGTGACGGCGGATCGGGCGGCCGCCCGGGCCCATGCCGCCGGCCTGCTCGACAGCGGCCATCCGGTGCTGCTGGAGTCCTTTTTGGACGGGCCCGAACTGTCGTTGTTCTGCATCGTCGACGGTGCCACCGTGGTGCCACTGCTGCCGGCGCAGGACTTCAAGCGTGTCGGCGACGGCGACAGCGGACCCAACACCGGCGGCATGGGCGCCTACGCCCCACTGCCGTGGTTGTCTGCGCAGGCCGCCGCTGCGATCGTCTCTGACATTGTCGAACCCGTCGCGGCTGAACTGCTGCGGCGGGGCAGCCGATTCACCGGGCTGCTCTATGCCGGTCTGGCGATGACCTCGACCGGGCCGGCGGTGGTCGAATTCAATTGCCGCTTCGGCGATCCCGAAACGCAGGCGGTGCTGGCGCTGCTGGAGTCGCCGCTCGGGCAGTTGTTGCACGCCGCTGCCACCGGCGGACTGAGCGAGTTCGGGGCGTTGCGCTGGCGCGATGCCGCGGCGGTGACGGTGGTGCTGGCTGCGGAGAACTACCCCGGGCGCCCGCGCGTCGGCGACGTGATCGTGGGGGCCGAGGGTGACGGAGTGCTGCACGCCGGTACCGCCCGCCGCGAGGACGGCGCGGTGGTGTCGGCTGGGGGGCGCGTGCTCTCAGTGGTGGGCGTCGGATCCGATCTGAGCGCCGCGCGTGCCGAGGCCTATCGCATCGTCAATTCAATTCGCCTGCCGGGGAGCCACTTTCGCAGCGACATCGGCGCAGCTGCCGCTCAGGGCGCGATACAGATCTGACGCGAGTTGCCTACCGCTATCCTTGGGGCATGGCTGACCAAACTGAACCGGAGTCCACTGAATCCGAGAAAACGGATGAACCCGTAGAGCAGTCTCCTCCGGCGACGACCGAAGCCGCGGAGAAAAAGACCGAAGCCCCGGAGAGGCGGCGGTCGGCTCCCCTTCCCGCGCCGGTGCAGCCGAGCCGCGGCCCGTTGCTGATCGCCGCGGCGGTCGGATTGGCCGCCGGCCTGATCGGTGGCGCCGCGGTGGCCGCCGTGTGGCATCCGTCATCTGGCGGCTCTGCCAAGTTCAGCGATGAGCAGGCCAACGAGGCCAAGAAGGACGTCTGCGGCGCGGTCGTGCTTTCCCGTCAAGCGGTGGCCAACAACATGCACATGAAGAACCCGGAGCCGGAGAACCCGGTGGCCCAGCTCGCGGTGGCCGCCAACGCGAGGTTGTCGCTGACCGCGAGCGCCGCCTACCTGCGCGGCCGGTTGGAGGCCAACCCCGCGACGCCGGAAGACGTTGCCGACCAGGCCCAGAAGATGGCCGGCGGGCTTGAGCGTCTTAACCTCAGCTACCTCGTCGGGCAGCCCAATGCCGAACGCGAGCAGCTCGGGCACGACCTCGACACGCACATCACCACCCTGGGCAAGCTCTGCCAGTAGGGCCCGGCGACCCGCAGGCCGCCAGACCGGAAACGGTCTAGGCGGCCAGCAGCGGTGCCAGCCAGGTCAATTCGGCGGGCAACTGCGAACTCCAGTAAGACCCGTCGTGGCCGCCGGGGGAGAAACCCCCGGCGGGCGGGTTGGGCAACTGGGCGATGAATGCCTGGGTGGCCGAGTAGAACGGGTCGTCGTTGCCGCAGTCCACCCGGAGCGGGATCGAACCCAACGCCGGCATTCCGAACACCGAGTTCGCGGCGAAGTCCGCTGCCCCGTCGAACGCGCCCGGGGCGCTGGCCCCGGGCGACAGCCACAGCGCGGGGCTGACCGCGCAAATGGCCGCGGTCCGGCGCGGGCCGAGTCGGCCGCCCAGCAACAAGGCGCCGTAACCGCCCATCGACCAGCCGATGAAACCCACCCGGGAGGTGTCCAAGCCCTGCTCGGCCAGCAGCGGCAACAACTCGTCGGTCACCATCGCCCCGGAGTCCTCCCCGGACGCGCGGCGATGCCAGTAGCTTCCGCCGCCGTCGACGGCCACCACCGCGAACGCGGGGAGCCCCGCATCGACTGCTTGTGCCAGCCCGTGCTCGACGCCGCCGGCCATCACGGTTTCCGCGTCACTACCCTTGCCGTGCAGGGCGATCAGCGGACGCAGCGCGCCGGTCTGACCGGGCGGCCGGGCGATTGCCCAGTTGGTGGTGATCCCACCGCGCGCCGCCGAGGTGAACGAACCCCGGACCATGGTCGGTGCGGTCTGCAGCGGGGCGGCCCATGTCCGCGGCTGCAGCAGCGCGCTCGCGCCCAGCGCGCCCGCGGTGCCCATCGTGGCCGCCATGCGCAGCACCGCGCGTCGGTTCAACTCCGGCATTGGGTCATCATGCCAGCGGGTGCGGTTTGATTCGAAAAGCCGAAACGCATGATGCGGCACCAGCCGGGCTGGCAGCATCTTTAGGCGTGATGACAGCAGTGACGCCCAAGGGTGAACGGCGACGGTACGCGCTGATCAGCGCCGCCGCCGAGCTGCTGCGCGAAGGTGGATTCGATGCGGTACGCCACCGTGCCGTGGCGCGACGGGCCGGTCTGCCGCTGGCATCGACGACGTACTACTTCTCCTCGCTCGACGACCTGATCGCCCACGCGGTGGAACACATCGGGATGTTGGAACTGGCCCAACTGCGCGCCCGGATCACCGACCTGTCCCGGCGTCGGCGCAGCGCCGAAACCACCGCGGACATCCTGGTGGAGTTGCTGGTCGGTCACGACGGGGACGGGCAGATCGACGAGCAGCTGATCTCCCGCTACGAGCGCTACATCGTGTGCTCGCGGCACCCGGCGCTGCGCGACATTCAGCGTCGCATCCTGCATCAACGCTCCGAGGCGGTCACCGAAGCTGTCGAACGCTCCGGCCGGATCGCGCGGGTCGAGATGGCCTATGCCCTGGTCTGCATGGTCGACGGCGCGGTGATGGCGGCGCTGGTCGATGACCTGCAGGGGCCGCGGGCGGCCGCCCGAGCTGCCGTCCTCGACGTCATCGACGTGCTGGTGCCGCTGGATCAGCGCGCGGTGTCGGCCTGATTCGGCTGCGCGGTATGCTGCGGCGATCCCTTTGTCGGATTTTTGTAACCTCCAGTTAACAAGGGGAGTCAGCCGCCCGAAGATGGCGGAGAGATGCGAAGGTGGAGAGCCCTGTCATGAATATCGGTGTCCTAGCCGAGGCGCAGCCCGGTGAGACGCGTGTGTCGGCGACGCCGACGACAGTCGCTGCGCTGATCAAGCTCGGTTACGACGTCGTAGTGGATTCCGGGGCCGGCGAGGCCTCGTCCTTTTCCGACGCGGCCTACACCGAGGCCGGCGCCACCATCGGTGATGCGCGCAGCGCAGACATCGTTTTCGGCGTCAATGCCCCGTCTGCCGAGCAGCTCGACGGGATGAAGCCGGGCGCGACCCTGGTCAGCCTGCTCGCGCCGGCGCTGAACCCCGACCGGGTCGAGGATCTGGCTCGCCGGCCCATCACCGCCCTGTCGATGGACGCCGTGCCCCGGATCTCGCGTGCGCAGTCGCTGGACGTGCTGAGCTCGATGGCCAACATCGCCGGCTACCGTGCCGTGGTCGAAGCGGCCCACGTTTTCGGCCGGTTCTTCACCGGTCAGGTGACCGCGGCGGGCAAGGTGCCGCCGGCCAAGGTTCTGGTGGTGGGCGCTGGGGTGGCGGGCCTGGCCGCGATCGGGGCCGCCGGCAGCCTGGGCGCCATCGTGCGGGCCACCGACCCCCGCCCGGAGGTAGCCGACCAGGTTCGCTCGCTCGGCGGTGAGTACCTGTCGATCGAGTCGACTGAGACCGAGGTGTCGGCCACCGGCTACGCCAAGGAGATGAGCGACGACTACAAGGCCCGCGAGGCACAGCTCTACGCCGAGCAGTGCGCCGACGTTGACATCATCATCACCACGGCGCTCATCCCGGGTAAGCCCGCCCCGCGGATCATCACCGCCGACATGGTGGCGTCGATGAAGCCGGGCAGCGTGATCGTCGACATGGCCGCGGCCAACGGCGGCAACGTGGAGGGCACCGTCAAAGACCAGGCGATCGTCACCGACAACGGCGTGACGATCATCGGCTACACCGACTTGGCCGGCCGGTTGCCCGCGCAGGCATCGCAGCTCTACGGCACCAACCTGGTGAACCTGATGAAGCTGATGACCCCCGGCAAGGACGGCCAGCTGGTGCTGGACTTCGACGACGTGGTGCAGCGGTCGATGACCGTCGTGCGCGACGGCGAGTCCACCTGGCCGCCGCCACCGGTTCAGGTCTCGGCCGCACCGGCCAAGGCCGCCGAAGCCCCGGTGCCCGCCCAGACGGCCAAGGAGCCGATGTCGGCGGGCCGTCGGCTGGGCCTGGTGGTGGGCGCTGCTGCGGTGCTGTTCACGCTGGTCGCCCTGGCGCCCGCGGCGCTGCAGGTGCATCTGACCGTCTTCGCGCTGGCGATCGTGATCGGCTACTACGTCATCGGGCACGTGCACCACGCGCTGCACACGCCGCTGATGTCGGTGACGAATGCGATCTCGGGAATCATCGTGGTGGGCGCGCTGCTGCAGATCGGCCACGAAGACCCGGTCATCACGAGTTTGGCCGCCGCGGCGATCCTGCTGGCCAGCATCAACATCTTCGGTGGTTTTGCGGTGACCCGCCGCATGCTCGCCATGTTCTCCCGCAGCTAGGCGCTGCGCACCCCGACTTGGAGTAGACCCCGCTTATGTTTTCAGTTGAGACCGCCGCCTCGGCGGCGTACATCGTCGCGGCCCTGCTGTTCATCCTGGCCCTGGCCGGGTTGAGCAAGCACGAGACGTCCAAGGCCGGCAACAGCTTCGGCATCCTGGGGATGGCGGTTGCGCTGGCCGCGACCATCACTTTGGCGGTGCACCACGGCATCCCCTCGGTGGGCCTGGCGCTGTTGATCGGCGCGACCGTGGTGGGCGCGGCGATCGGACTGTGGCGGGCCAGGGTCGTCGAGATGACCGGCATGCCCGAGCTGATCGCGCTGTTGCACTCGTTCGTCGGTTTGGCCGCCGTGCTGGTCGGCTGGAACGGCTACCTGCACGTCGAGGCCGCGCGGAACGGGCCGGATGCGCAGGAGCTGGCGGCGTCGGGCTTGCTCGGGATTCACTCGGCCGAGGTCTTCATCGGGGTGTTCATCGGTGCGGTCACCTTCACCGGCTCGATCGTGGCCAACCTCAAACTGTCGGGGCGGATGAAGTCCAACCCGCTGATGCTGCCCGGCAAGAACTTCCTCAACGTCGGCGCCCTGGTCGGGTTCGTCGCGCTGACGGTGTGGTTCGTCTACGAGCCGCAGTTGTGGCTGCTGATCGCCGTGACGGTGCTGGCGCTGGCGCTGGGCTGGCACCTGGTGGCCTCTATCGGCGGCGGGGACATGCCGG
>NZ_JRMK01000176.1:0-7077 GCF_000972925.1 Mycobacterium sp. UM_Kg1
GTTAGAGGACACTCAAACTCAGGTAGCCGCCACGATGAATGAAATAACCACCGCCGCAAAACAACTCATCCCGTCCATCGTCTGGGAGACGCTGGACGAGGGAGATGGCGGAAATTGCGAGCGGCCATACGAGCAAACCGACGGTAAGCGTTACTTCCTGCCGGACGCGGTTGCCCGGGATGTCGCGGTGTCAGAGCAGGCCTGGGCGAAGCTCGAGCAGGCCGCCGAGGATGCGGCTGCCAAGCTGGACGCCACCGAGGTGCAGGTGATGGCGAATCGGCCCGGCGATCACGACGTCGGTTTCTACGGCCCCACGGGGCTTTTCATCAAAATCGGCTACCGCGGCAACCTGGTGGTGTCCGGTTACACCGGCTGCCGGCTGCAGCGCGAGGCGAAGTAGCGGCCTACCAGTCCGACTCGTCGTAGGTGATCACGCCGCGGATGTTCTTGCCGTCCACCATGTCCTGGTAGCCGGCGTTGATGTCTTCGAGCTTGTAGGTCGTGGTGATCATCTCGTCGAGCTTGAGCAGGCCGGACTTGTACAGGCCCGCCAGGCGGGGCGTCTCGATGTGCGAGCTACCGCCGCCGAAGATGTTGCCCTTCAACGTCTTCTGCAGCATGGTGAACAGGAAGAGGTTCAGCTTGACGTCGGCGTCGGCCATCGCGCCCATGCCGGTCACCACGCAGGTGCCGGTCTTGGCGGTCAGCGTCATCGCCTCTTCGATGTACTCGCCCTTCATGTCCCCGACGGCAATGATCACCTTGTCGGCCATCAGGCCCCAGGTCTCCTCCATCACCGGCACGATGGCCTCGGCCATCGAGGGATACACGTGCGTTGCGCCGAACTTGATTGCTTGATCGCGCTTGAAGGGAACCGGGTCGATGGCGATCACCCGCCGGGCGCCCGAGAGCACCGCGCCCTGCAGGGCGCTCATGCCGATCCCGCCGACCCCGACGATGATGACGGTCTCGCCGGGCTTGACCTCCGCGACATTGGTGGCCGAGCCGAACCCGGTGGGCACCGCGCAACCCATGATCGCGGCGGTCTGGAACGGGATGTCCTTGTCGATCTTGACGACGGAGTCCTGGTGCACGGTCATGTAGGGCGCGAAGGTGCCGAGCAGGTTCATCGGGGAGACCGCGTGGGAGCCGGCGTGGATGCGGTTCGTGCCGTCGGCGATGGCTTTGCCGCCCAGCAGCACCGCGCCGCGATCACACAGCGAGCGGAAGCCCTTCATGCACGGCGCGCAGGCACCGCAGGCCGGGATGAAGGCCATCACGACATGGTCGCCCTCTTCCAGGCCTGTGACGCCCTTGCCGACCTTGGTGATCACCCCGGCACCCTCGTGGCCGCCGAGCGCCGGAAGCCCGATCGGGGTGGCCCCGGTGGTGACGTGGTAGTCGGAGTGGCACATCCCCGCGGCGTGCATCCGGACCTGGACTTCGCCTTCGACAGGGTCGCCCAACTCGATCTCGTCGACCCGCCACGGCGAGTTCAGCTCCCACAGCAATGCGCCCTTGGTCTTCATGACCGGCCATCATAGAACACGTTCCAGAAGTACCTCTGGTTGATGTCCTCAGCTGGGAAAATGCTGCCTTAGCCCGTCTTGTGCGGAATGCCCGCGGACAGGCCTCCGTCGATGACCAGGTCGGACCCGGTCATGTAGGACGATTCGTCGGAGGCCAGAAACACCACCGCGGTGGAAACCTCTGCGGACTTGGCGCCGCGGCCCAGCGGGATCTGCAGCGAGTCATCGGGGATGGCGATCGTCATCCTGGTGCGGATCAGGCCGGGCAACACGCTGTTGATCCGGATGTTGTGCGGGGCGAGTTCGACCGCGGCGGCCTTGGCCAGCCCGCGCACCCCCCACTTCGATGCGACATAGCCGTAGAGGCCTGCGGTGCCGCGCATCCCCTCCACCGAGGAGATGTTGATGATGGAGCCGCCGCCGGCGGCCTTCATCGGGGCGACGGCCGCGTGCATGCCCAGCATGGTCCCGGTCAGATTGACGTCCAGGACCTGTTGCCAGGTGGCCAGGTCGAAGTTCTCCAGGGCGTTGTACTTGGCGATCCCGGCGTTGTTCACCAGCACGTCGAGGCTGCCGAAGGCGTCGACTGCGGTCTGCACAGCCGCCTGCCACTGCTCGGCCTGGGTGACGTCGAGACGGACGAACCGTGCGTTGTCGGCACCCAATTCGTCGGCCAGTCGGTTGCCCTCGTCCTCAAGAACGTCACCGATCACTACCTTGGCGCCCTCGGCGGCCAGTGCCCGGGTGTGTGCCGCGCCCATTCCCCGCGCGCCGCCGCTGATCAGCGCAACTTTGCCCTCGACTCGTCCCATGGCTGGCGAGGTTACCTCGACGCGCCTGCCGCCCGTTACGCTGCCCTGATGGCTGTGACCCGCACCGAACGAACCTTCGAGGGTGTCCGCCAGGTGCCGATCGTCTACGACACGTGGACACCGCCGGACGCGCCGCGCGCGGTGGTGGTGCTTTCGCACGGCTTCGGCGAGCACGCCCGGCGCTATGACCATGTCGCGGACCGTTTCGGTGCGGCGGGTCTGGTGACCTATGCCCTCGACCACCGGGGGCACGGTCGCTCGGGTGGTCGTCGGGTGCTGTGCCGCGACATCGCGGAGTACACCGCCGACTTCCACACGCTGGCCGGAATCTCCGCTCGGGAGCACCCCGGAGTGCCGCGCGTGGTGCTCGGACACAGCATGGGCGGGGCGATCGTGTTCAGCTACGGCGTGGACCGGCCCGACGACTACCAGTTGATGGTGCTGTCCGGACCGGCGGTCGGCATGGCCGACGTCGTCTCACCGGGATTGGCCCGGGTGGCCAAGGCGCTCGGGGTGGTCGCGCCGGGTCTTCCGGTGGAGAAGCTCGACAGTGCCCTGGTCTCGCGTGACCCGGCGGTGGTGGCGGCGTACAACGCGGACCCGCTGGTCCACCACGGGCGGGTGCCGGCCGGTGTGGCCCGAGCGCTGATCAAGGTCGGCGACACCATGCCGACGCGGGCGCAGGCGCTCACCGCGCCGCTGCTGGTGGTGCACGGTGAAGACGACGGGCTGGTGCCCGCTGCGGGCAGCAGGCGCCTGGCGGAGCACGCCGGCTCCAGCGACGTGCAGCTGACCGTCTATCCGGGTCTCTACCACGAAGTATTCAACGAACCGCAGCGCGCGCAGGTGCTCGACGATGTCGTCGGCTGGATCGACGCGCACCTGTGAGTCACCGGTGCCGGGTGTCGCCGGCGTCGGCTAGCGTGGCGCCAATGAGCCCCGACGTTGACGAGGCAGAGCGCAGCGATGCCGAGGAGCGGCGGTCATGAGCCCCGACGTTGACGAGGCAGAGCGCAGCGATGCCGAGGAGCGGCGGTCATGAGCGCCGACGACAAGATGCTGGCGCGGATCGCCGCGCTGTTGCGGCAGGCGGAGGGCACCGACAACGCCCACGAGGCGGACGCTTTCATGGCGGCGGCACAACGGCTGGCCACCGCCACCTCCATCGATCTGGCGGTGGCGCGGGCCCACTCCGCCAACCGGACCGCTGCCACGGTGCCGGTGCAGCGCACCATCACCATCGGATCGCCCGGAACCAAGGGATTGCGCACCTATGTGCAGCTGTTCGTGGGGATCGCCGCCGCCAACGACGTGCGCTGCGACGTGGCAATGAACTCCACCTACGTCTACGCCTACGGGTTCGCCGAGGACATCGACGCCACCCACGCCCTCTACGCGAGCCTGGTCGTTCAGATGGTGCGGGCCTCCGACGCCTACATCGCCACGGGTGCGCACCGCCCGACCCCCACCATCACCGCCCGGCTCAACTTTCACCTGGCGTTCGGGGCCCGGGTCGCCCAGCGCCTGGCTGAGGCGCGCGACGAGGCCCGGCGAGAGGCCGAGTCCGGCCGGAACAGAACTCCCGGGACGGCGATCGCGTTGCGCAACAAAGAGATCGAACTGCAGGACTTCTACCGCGGCACCTCCAAGGCGCGTGGTACCTGGCGGGCCACTCGGGCGTCGGCGGGGTACTCCTCGGCGGCGCGACGGGCCGGCGATCGGGCCGGACGGCAAGCGCGACTGGGCGGTGAGGCCGAACTGTCGGTGGCGCGGTCCGCGCTGGAGCGGTGAGCGGCAACCCCGCGCAGCGCGACGGTCAGCGCGCCAAGGTCTATGCCGCGGAACTGTTCGTCCGAACCCTGTTCGACCGCGCCGCCGAGACCGGTACCCGCAGCATCGACTTCTTCGGTGCCACGCTGACCCTGCCACCGGAAGCCCGTTTCGCGACGGTGGCGGCGGTTGAGCGCTACGTCGAGGACGTCATGGCCCTGCCGGGCGTACGTGACCGGTGGAAGGACGCGGCGGATCTGGCTGTGCGCGCTCGCCGCGGCACCACTGCCGCACATTACGAAAAGGTCGGGGCGGCAGGCATTATCGCCGTGCCGGACCAGCGCGGCGGGGACTGGGCGCTGCGGGAACTGGTGGTGCTGCACGAGATCGCGCATCACCTGTGTGACGCCCGGCCGGCGCACGGCCCGCAGTTCGTTGCGACGTTCTGCGAGCTGGCCGAGATGGTGATGGGCCCGGAGTCGGGCTACGTACTGCGGGTGGTGTTTGCCAAGGAGGGGGTGCGCTGACGGGCGCGCAGGGCAGCGACCGCCGAGCACCTCGGGTGCGGGGTGGTGTAGATAAAGGACAGGCGTCCGGTGACGCACAACGGTCGAGGTTGTGCGTCACCGGCGCCGCCCCCTTATTCGCTGATCGGAACCAACTCCTCACCGCAGGTGCATCGGTAGCTGACGTCGGCGCCCGGGCAGTGACACGCGGACTCGACGCGGACGCGGCATCCGCAGCCGTCATGACCACACGTCAACACGGCTCCATCCTCGTAATTCGCCATGTCTTCACACCTTTCTCTGCGTACCCGGCGGCAACCGGGTTCCCCGACTGTATACCCCGTGGGGGTATGCGGTAAAGGGCCGAACGGCACCGGAATCGGTGCTTTCGGATCTCGAGTGGGTGCAGATCTGAGCCGTTTTCAGGACAGGAGTCGCCGGGGATCGCCGTGGCTGACGGGCCGCAGGGCAGGGCAGAGCGGGGCGCGGCCGGAGGCGGCTCGCGGCCGCGGCAGGACCCTGAGCGGGGCAGGGCCGGAGGGTGCCGGAGACCTCTGAGGTCCCCGTGAGGGCGCCGTCGGCGCCGGCGGGTCAGCCGCAGACCGCGCCGATGGCCGCAGAGCCCACCAGCTTGCGGTACTTGGCCAGTACGCCGGTGGTGTAGCGCGGCGGCGGCGGCGTAAAGCCGGCCGCGCGGGACGCGAACTCCTCGGGGTCGGCAACCACGTCCAGCGTCGCGTTGGCGACGTCCAGGCGGATCTTGTCGCCGTCCCGCAGGAACGCCACCGGCCCGCCGTCCACCGCCTCGGGGGCGATGTGGCCGACGCACAAACCGGTGGTGCCACCGGAGAAGCGGCCGTCGGTCAGCAGCAGCACGTCCTTGCCCAGGCCGGCGCCCTTGATCGCGCCGGTGATCGCCAGCATCTCTCGCATCCCCGGGCCGCCCTTGGGGCCCTCGTAGCGGATCACCACCGCATCGCCGGCGCTGATCGTGCCGTCTTCCAGGGCGTCGAGGGCTGCACGCTCGCCATCGAAAACCCGTGCGGTGCCCTCGAACACATCGGTGTCAAAGCCCGCGGACTTGACCACTGCGCCCTCCGGCGCCAGCGACCCGCGCAGAATCGTGATACCGCCGGTCGGGTGGATCGGGTTGGTCAGCGCGTGCAGCACCTTGCCGTCCACGACCGGCGGATTGAGCTCGGCGATGTTCTCCGCCATCGTCTTGCCGGTGACCGTCAGGCAGTCGCCGTGCAACAGGCCCGCTTCCAGCAGCGTCTTGAGCATGACCGGCACGCCGCCGATCTTGTCGATGTCGTACATGACGTGCGCGCCGAACGGTTTGACGTCCGCCAGATGCGGGACCTTTGCCCCGACTCGGGAGAAGTCGGCCAGGGTCAGATCGACCTGCGCCTCGTGGGCGATCGCCAGCAGGTGCAGCACCGCATTGGTCGATCCGCCGAACGCCATCACCACCGCGATCGCGTTCTCGAACGCCTCCTTGGTCAAGATGTCGCGGGCGGTGATCCCCCGGCGCAGCAGCTCCACCACGGCCGCCCCGCTGGCCCGCGCATACCCGTCGCGGCGTCGGTCGATCGCCGGGGGAGAGGCGCTGCCCGGCAGGGACATCCCCAGCGCCTCAGCCGCGCTGGCCATCGTGTTGGCGGTGTACATACCGCCGCAGGCGCCCTCGCCGGGGCAGATCGATCGCTCGATGATGTCGACGTCCTCGGCAGACATCAGTCCGCGCGAACAGGCCCCCACCGCCTCGAACGCGTCGATGATCGTCACCTCGCGCTCGGTCCCGTCGGACAGCTTCGCGTAGCCCGGCATGGTCGATCCCGCGTAGAGGAACACCGAGGCCAGATCGAGGCGGGCCGCGGCCATCAGCATCCCGGGCAGCGACTTGTCGCAGCCGGCCAGCAGCACCGAGCCGTCCAGCCGCTCGGCGCACATCACCGTTTCGACGCTGTCGGCGATCACCTCGCGGGACACCAGGGAGAAATGCATGCCCTCATGGCCCATGGAGATGCCGTCGGAGACCGAGATGGTGCCGAACTCCAGCGGGTAGCCGCCGGCCTCGAGCACGCCTTCCTTGGCGGCTTTGGCCAGTCGGTCCAACGAGAGGTTGCAGGGCGTGATCTCGTTCCATGACGAGGCCACGCCGATCTGAGGTTTGGCGAAATCGTCGTCGCCCATGCCGACGGCGCGCAGCATCCCGCGGGCGGCGGTTTTCTCCAGGCCGTCGGTGACGTCACGACTGCGCGGTTTGATGTCCACGGACGCCCCGGTGGGGGTGGTGCTCCCAGAATTCACCCGCCCAGTATGCCGCTACGGCTTGACCGGACCAAACGAATAAATACCCCGCGGGGGTATGGGTTAAAGTGGGCGCATGAGATGGGTTCTGGCCGTCGCCGCCGCCGGTGTCGTCAGCATGGTCGCCGGGGGGTGTCACCACGCGCC
>NZ_JRMK01000177.1:0-6879 GCF_000972925.1 Mycobacterium sp. UM_Kg1
GTCATCTGGGCCGGCGTGCAACCCGAACCCGGCGTCATCGACTACGACTACCTCGCCTCCATCGAAAACACCGTCGAAATCCTGGGCCGCCACAACATCCTGGTCGTCCTGGACATGCACCAAGATCTCTACAGCGAGGCCTTCGGCGGCGAGGGCGCCCCCGACTGGGCGGTTCTGACCGGTGGACTGCCCCACATCGGCGTGGGCTTCCCGGGGACTTACCCGGTGAGTCCGGCGCAGAACTACGCCTGGGATGCGTTCTGGGGCAACGACAAGGCTCCCGACGGCATCGGCTTGCAGAATCACTACGGGTTGATGTGGCAGGCGGTCGCCGACTACTTCAAGGGCAACGAGAACGTCGCCGGCTACGAGATCATGAACGAGCCGTGGGCCGGATCGCAGGCTCTGGGCAGCATCCTGGGTAACCCCTACTTCGACACCCAGCAGCTCGTTCCGTTCTACGACCAGATCACCGCAGCCATTCGCTCCGTCGACCCGAACAAGACGGTGTTCTTCGAACCCAACACCCTGTTCGGCAGCCTGCCGGTGCCCACGCACATGGGCCCGGTGCAAGACGAGAACTCGGTGTTCTCCTTCCACCATTACTGCGTCACCACGTCGCTGATTCCCGGCCTGAGCATCGGCTGCGACTGGAACGCCGACATCGTGTTCGGTTACGCAACCGATTACATGGAGGAGAACAACGTTCCGGGGTGGCTGAGCGAGTTCGGGGCCACCAACAACCTCGGCGCCATCGACGCCAGCCTGCAATCCTCCAACCAGTACCTGTCCGGCTGGGCGGCCTGGGCCTACACCGGCAAGGACATCACCAGCGCCTCGCCGGAAGACCAGGCGCTGGTCTACGACCCGCACCAGCCCCCGATCGGCGACAACGTCAACTGGGGCAAACTCGACCTGCTGGCCCAGCCCTACCCGCAGATGATCTCGGGCACGCCCACCGGCTTGTCCTTCAACAACGGCGAGTTCAGCTTCAGCTACACCACCGACCGCGCCGACGGCTCAGGCACCTTCGGAGCCGGCTCAGAGACCTCCATCGCCGTACCGCCCAACCACTTCCCCGGCGGCTACGCCGTAACCGTGACCGGCGGAACCGTCACCTCAGCACCCAATGCCCCCATCCTGACCATCGACTCCAACGGCGACACCTCCACCATCACCGTCACGGTGGTCCGGACCTAGCCGCTCGGGGGCCGCGGGCGCTCCGCCAGCGGTATCGGCGCAGCGCCGGCCCGTACCGTCTGACGCAGCTCCCCCAGGCCCTGCACCTGCAGGGTCACGACGTCGCCGTCACCAAGCCATCCGGGAAACCGTTGCGGCGCAGCCGGGTTTAGATGCTCCAGCAGCGTGCAGGTGGGTACGGTGCCCGATCCGAAGACATCACCGGGCTCCAACGGAACCCCACGGGCGGCGTAGCTGATGATCTCGCCGAAGCTCCAGTCCATGGCGCCGGTCGATCCGGTTCCCACGATCACGTCGTTGACGGTCGCGGTGGCCCGCAGGCTGATCTTGCCGTTGCTGCGGTATGGCTCCAGCTCATCGGGCGTGACCAGATAGGGCCCCAGCGTGACACCGCTGTCTTTGCCCTTGGCCTGCCCGATCGCCAAAACTCCCTCCTGCGCCTGCAGATCCCGCGCAGACCAGTCGTTGAAAATGGTGTAGCCGATGATGGCCTGCTCCGCCTGGGCCACCGACAGGTTCGCCCCGGCGGTGCCGATCACCGCGGCGATCTCCAGTTCGAAGTCCTGACAGACGCTGCCGGGTGCCATGGAGACATCGTCGTAGGGGCCCAGCACCGTTGCCGGGCAGGCAAAGTAGAAAGCCGGGATGCGGTACCACGCGTCGTCGAGGACGGGGCTTCGGCCGGTGGCCGCCAGACAGTTGCGCATGTGGTCCAAGAAGCCCAGACTGTCGCGGATCGACGGCGGGCGCGGTATCGGGGCCATCAGCGACACCGCCGAGATCCGCTCTGTCGCCGCCGGTGCGCTCAGCGCCCGCTCGCCGGCCTCGTGCAGTCCGTCCGGGCCGAGCCGGACCAGCTCCAACAACGTCACGCCGGGCGCCACCGCATGAATCACGTCGCCGTTGAGTACGCCGGTACGCTGGCCGTCTTCGCTTCGATAGGTCACCCATCGCACCGGTCCATCGTCGCCCATAACGAGTCCGAACGCAGTATCAGACGCCCCGCCGGTCGAGCCCCGGGGCTCGAGCTGTTCGCCCGAGACACCTACAACGCCCTGAATGCGCGCCAACTCGAGCTGCTGCGCGCGGCCGGTGAACTGACCGTCCTACCTGCCGCATGACCACCTAGGCAGGTGTATGCGTCACCGGCGACTCCGCGATGCGACCGCTCGGGGGGAGGGCAGCGAGATCACCCTGGTGTTGTTCTCCGTGGCAACGGCTCCTATCGGTTGGAGCTCTCACTCCCAGTCCACTTCGTCCGGGGACTTGTCGGGGCGCAGCCCGCGCCAGCTGGGCTGGCGTAACCGGCCATCGGCCGTGCGTTCGCTGTAGCGCACCTCGGCCACCACGGTGGGTTCGACGAAGGTGACGCCTTTCGCGTCGGGGCGCGCCAGGGGCTTTCCAAACGGGGATTCGCCGGTGCCCAACGGCGCCAGTATCTCCTTCAATGCCAACAGCTGACGCTCGGTGAACCCCGTGCCGACCCGTCCCACGAAGCGCAGGCCGCCGGCTTCGGGCACCCCCATCAGAAGCGATCCGATCCCGCCGCCTCGGGCGCCCTCCCCAGCCCGCCAGCCGCCGATCACCACCTCCTGGGTCTGCCAATGCTTGTCTTTGATCCAGGCGCCCGATCGGCGACCCGGCCGATACGGCGAATCCCATCTCTTGGCGATCACGCCCTCCCAGCCGAGGCGGCCCGACTGCTCGAGGGCCTTGGCGCCATCGGGTGTCAGGAGCTCCTGGACCACGAGACCTGTTCCCCGGGCGAGTGTTTCCAACAGGCGTCGCCGATCCCGGTAGGCCGCGCGAAGCAGCGGGCGGCCGTCGAGATAGAGCAGGTCGAAGGCCCAGAACTCCAGGCGGGCGGCGCGGGCGCTGTTCTGCATCGCGGCGAAGCTGGGGACGCCGCGGTCGTCGAGCGCGACCAGTTCACCATCGAGGACGACGTGGTGTTCGGCCAGGTACTCGGCCGGAAACGGCAGCTTCGGGTACTCGGCGGTGACGTCGCGGCCGCTGCGGGCACGTAACCGGACCGTGCCGTGCTCGGCTTCGACCAGTAGCCGGTAGCCGTCCCATTTTCCTTCGAAGGCCCACTGATTCGGGTCCAGCTGGGTCACCGAGCCATGAGTGGCCAGCATGGGGGCCAGTTCGCTGAACGTGAATGCCTGCTGGTCTTTCATCCGGTGCGCCAGCCACTGGTCGCCGGCGGTGCGGATCAGCGCGTAGCGTCCGGAGATCCGGCTGCCGGACAGCACGACGATCACCTCCCCTTTTTCGGTCCCTTCCCCGGCTGGGTCCTCGAACTTCTCGGTCACATACGTGCCCGAATCCCAGATGCGCACCGTGCCGGCACCGTACTCGCCCTTGGGGATGGTGCCTTCGAAACTGCCGTACTCCAGGGGATGATCCTCGGTGCGGACCGCGAGATGGTTGACCGACGGGGTGTCCGGAAGGTTCTTGGGCACCGCCCAACTCACCAGCACGCCGTCGCGCTCCAGCCGGAAGTCGTAATGCAGCCGGCGCGCGTGGTGCTCCTGGATGACGAAGCTGTTGCCGCCGCCCGGCACCGGCGCGGTGGCGGGCACCGGTTCGGGGGTCCGACGGGCATCGCGCTTGGACCGGTAGACGTCAAGCCGGTCCGTCGGCAGGGCGCGGTCCAGGCCGGCCAACAGATCGCCGTCACGGGCGACGCGTTGCAGCACCTCGTCATAGCGCAGCTGCCGCAGGTCGGGGTCATCGAGCTCCGCCCAGGTTCTGGGGGCCGCAACCGTCGGGTGCTCGCGGCCGCGCAGCGAATACGGGGCGATGGTGGTCTTGGAGGCGTTGTTCTGGCTCCAGTCCAGGAACACCTTCCCGGCTCGAAGCTTCTTGGCCATGGTCGCGGTGACCAGGGTGGGCATCGTGCTTTCAAGTTGCTGCGCAACGCGTTTGGCCAAGACAACCGCACCCGCGCTGCTCACCGGCTGGTCCAGGGCGGCGTAGACGTGCACCCCCTTGCTGCCGCTGGTGAGGGGGAATGTCGGCAGACCCAGCTCGGCCATCAGCTCACGGACGGCGCGCGCCACCTCGGCGAGCTGACTCATGGTGACGCCCTCGCCGGGGTCCAAGTCGAAGACCAGCCGTGTTGCCGGGCCGGGCTTGAGCACCCGGCCGCCGTGGGTCCACTGCGCTTCGAACCGCCACTGCGGAACGTGCACCTCCAGCGCGGCCTGCTGGGCGATCCAGGCCAGCCCGTCGAGGTCCTGGATCACCGGATAGGTGGTGATGCCGGAGCGATGCTGAATGTCGGCGCGGGCCAGCCAGCCCGGCGCTGAGGACGCCAGCTGCTTTTCGAAGAAGGAGCTCTGCTCGACACCGTTGGGCCAGCGTTTGCGGGTCGCCGGGCGTCCTGCGATGTGCGGCAGCATCACCTCGGCGATGCGGGTGTAGTAGTCGAAGACCTCGGCCTTGGTGGTGCCCGTCGCGGGGTAGAGCACCTTGCCGGCGTTGGTCAGCGTGACCCGTGTCGTGACGGACTCAGCGGCCATGCAGCCAACCTACGTCGTGCCAATGCCGGTTATCGGCACTCTGGCGTGGGCATACTGGCCTCATGCGCTCCATCTGGAAGGGCTCGATCGCATTCGGTCTGGTCAACGTGCCGGTGAAGGTCTACAGCGCCACCGAAGACCACGACATCAAGTTCCGCCAGGTACACGCCAAGGATCACGGCCGGATCCGCTACCGGCGGGTGTGCGAGGAGTGCGGCGAAGTCGTGGACTACAGCGACATCGCGCGGGCCTATGAGTCCGACGACGGCCGCATGGTGGTGATCACCGACGACGACATCGCGAACCTTCCCGAAGAACGCGACCACGAGATCGCGGTGCTCGAGTTCGTGCCGGCCGCCGATTTGGACCCGATGCTTTTTGACCGCAGCTATTTCCTGGAACCCGGATCGAAGTCGATCAAATCCTATGTGCTGCTGGCCAAGACGCTGGCCGAAACCGACCGGGTGGCGATCGTGCACTTCACGCTGCGCAACAAGACCCGGCTGGCGGCGTTGCGGGTCAAGGACTTCTCCAAGCGCGAGGTGATGGTGGTACACACCCTGCTGTGGCCGGACGAGATCCGCGATCCGGATTTTCCGGCGCTCGACGCCAAGGTCGAGATCAAGCCGGCCGAGCTCAAGATGGCCGGGCAGGTGGTCGACTCGATGGCCGATGACTTCGACCCCGACCGCTACCACGACACCTACCAGGAGCAGTTGCAGGAGTTGATCGCGGCCAAGCTCGAAGGCGATGAGGCGTTCACCCCGCAGGAGCAGCCCGCGGAGCTGGATGCCACTGAGGATGTCTCCGACCTGCTGGCCAAGCTGGAGGCCAGCGTGAAGAAGCGCTCGGCCGCCGAACAGCCACCGGCCGCGAAAGCACCCGCAAAGAAGGCACCCGCCACAAAGGCCCCGGCCAAGAAGGCGGCCAAGAAAGCGGCGCGAACCTAGCCCTGGACGCCCGCCGCCGAGGCGCCAGGCGTCGAATTAGAACGTGTTTCAAAGAAGGGGTTCAGCCCACCGCCGATCCTTGTTAGCGTTGCGCGGTGATACTCGACAAGTTCCGAATTGACAATCAAACAGCGGTGGTCACAGGTGCCGGCAGAGGTCTGGGCGCTGCGATCGCGGTCGCGTTTGCCGAGGCGGGAGCGGATGTCGTCATCGCCTCGCGCACCCAATCCGAACTAGAGGCCGTCGCGCAACGAGTCGAGGCAGCGGGCCGTCGTGCGCACATCGTCGTCGCCGATCTGGCCCACCCCGAAGAGACGGCAAAGCTGGCCGGCGAGGCGGTCGAGGCGTTCGGCAGGCTCGACATCGTGGTCAACAACGTCGGCGGGACGATGCCCAACACCCTGCTGACCACGTCGACCAAAGAGCTCAGGGACGCCTTCACCTTCAACGTCGCCACGGCGCATGCGCTGACGGTCGCAGCGGTGCCGCTGATACTGGAGCACTCCGGCACGGGCTCGATCATCAACATCACCTCCACCATGGGGCGGGTGGCCGGACGCGGGTTCGCCGCCTACGGGACGGCCAAGGCGGCGCTGGCGCACTACACGAGGCTGGCCGCCCTCGACCTGTGCCCGAAGATCCGGGTCAACGGCATCGCACCGGGATCGATCCTGACCTCGGCACTGGACGTCGTGGCGTCCAACGACGTGCTGCGCGCCCCCATGGAGAAAGCCACACCGATGCGTCGACTGGGCGACCCCGACGACATCGCGGCGGCGGCGGTTTACCTGGCTTCACCGGCCGGCAGCTACCTGACCGGCAAAGTGCTCGAGGTCGACGGCGGCCTCACCTTCCCGAACCTCGATCTGCCCGTCCCGGACCTGTGAGGAACTGACCCATGACCATTCGCGTGGCACAGATGGGCACCGGCAATGTCGGTGTCCATGCGCTCAAGGCACTGATCGTCAACCCGGAATTCGAGTTGACCGGCGTCTGGGTGTCCTCGGATGCCAAGGCCGGCAAAGACGCTGCGGAGTTGGCCGGGGTGAGCACGCCGACCGGCGTGACCGCGACCACCGACCTGCAGCAGGTGCTCGACGCCAAGCCCGACTGCGTGGTCTACACCGCTCTGGCCGACAACCGGCTCCTTGAAGCGCTCGACGACTTCAAGCGCATCCTGCGCGCCGGAATCAACGTGGTGG
>NZ_JRMK01000178.1:0-6868 GCF_000972925.1 Mycobacterium sp. UM_Kg1
CACAATACGGTGACCCGGTAGCGCTCGATGGCCGCGACGTTCGCGGCCATCGAGCGCTACCGGGTCACCGTATTGTGCTGTGTCAGCACCCAATTGACCATGATGATGGCCGATCGCCTCAGTGCTGAATTCGACCTGAGCTCGTTGCGGGTGGTGTTCACCGGCGGGGAGGCGTTGCCCTACCGGCCGGCCACGCAGTTCGAGGAGCTCACCGGTGCGAAGATCCTGCAGTTCTACGGCTCCAATGAGACCGGGGTGCTCAGCGCCACCACCCTCGACGACTCCTTGGAGCGGCGGTTGCGCACCGGTGGGCGCATCGTGCCCGAGATGGCGGTCCGGCTTTTCGGCGGCGAGGACGGCAACACCGACGTGACCGATACAGGGCGGGGCCAGCCTGCCTGCCGCGGCCCGGCCACCAGCCTGGGCTATCTGGATGGGGTCGATCACGACAAGCTGTTCACCGCTGACGGGTGGATGCGGATGGGCGATGTCTGCGAGGTCGACGCCGAGGGCTATCTGAGCGTCACCGGCCGGCTTTCCGATTTCATCCTGCGCGGCGGAAAGAACATCAGCGCTGCCCAGGTCGAAGACGCGGTGCTGACGCATCCGGCGATCGCGGTTGCCGCCGCAGTGCCGATGCGAGACGAGGTGTTCGGCGAAAAAGTCTGCGTCTACGTCGAACTCACCGAGGAGGCGCTCGGGGTGACCGGCACGCTGGAGCTGGCCGAGCTCGTCGAGCACCTGCTGGCTCTGGGCGTGTCCAAGGAGCTGCTGCCGGAACGCCTGGTCGTCCTCGACCAGCTGCCGCGCTCCTCTGGCGGCAAGATCGCCAAGGGACGGCTCCGCGAGATCAGCGGCCGGCCATAGCCGCCGCAACGCCGCGCGGAGGCGTTGTCCCGCAGCGCTACCCGGGATCATCACCACGGTCCAGGAGCTCCATCGGGTGGTGCAGGTGGTTGATCCGCGGCTGGCCCGTTCGGTCGGTCCAGGCCAGGCGGCCACGCTCGGTGAGCTGTGTCTGAAGGTTGCCGCGGGTCGCAGCACCGTGGTCGGGACCGCAGGCGAAGTAGAGCTGGTCGGCGTCGGTACGCCCGCCGTGAGCCCAGTCGTTCGCGTGGTGCACCTCGCAGTGGTAACCGGGCTCGGAGCAGTTGGGCCGGGTGCAGCCGCGGTCTCGGGCGTGGCAGATGATCCGGTGATCCAGCGTGGCGATGCGCTTGCTGCGGCCCAGATACAACGCCCGTTCCGAGTGGTCGTCGAAGACTGCCAGATAGTGAATCGCGTTGGCCGCCATGCGGATCAGATCCCGCATCGGCAGGCGGCCGCCGCCTCCGGTGCGGGCAGGGCCGGGCATCGGGAGGCTCGGGTCGACGATTGCGCGTCCGGCCTGCTCGAGGTCGGCGAGTGTGGTGGTGGCGATGACTGAGACCGGAACACCGCGGTGGGTGCCCAGGGCTCCGGATGCAATGCCGTGGCGCAGGGCGAGTTTGAGGGCGTCGTGGTTTCGTTGGCCGTTGGAGCGCAGGTCCGGGCCGGTGGGTGCGTCGGGGCGCTCGGGCGGCTCGGCGGTGTCGGGTCGGCGGTGGCCGGGCCGCACCGCGGCCATTGCCGCCTCGAGGTAGGCGCGGGTCTCGGGGTCGACGCAGCCGGACAGCCGGCTCATGCCGTCGGGGCCCTGGCGGCCCAACACCAGGTTGCGCCGCCGTGCCCGGTCCGCATCGGTGAAGTTGCCGTCGGGGTTGAGGACGTCGGCAAGGGCGTGCCCGAGGGCGGTCACAAAGGCGGCGTCCTGTTCGGTGGCGTGGCGCACCAGGGTGCGCTCGGCGGCTGCCCGATCGGCCGGTGCGACGTTCCCGGGCAGCTGGTCGAGGGCGGTGGTGACGGATTTGATGTGGTCGTCGCCGATTCGGCCGTCCTCGACCGCGGCGGCGAGCGCGGGGAACTCCGGTGGGGCGGGGGGGCCGGTCAGGTTGCGACGCGGCCGGATGCGGGCGGCGACCCGGAACCGGCGCCGCACCTCGGCGCGGGTGATGCGCAGGCGTGACCACAGCAGGTCGGTGAGCTTGGTGTCGGCGGGCAGTCGAGGGTCGTCGGGGCCGTCGGGTGGGTCGGCCAGTTCGCCGAACACGCGGACGGACAGGCCGCGGTTGACCCGATGCTGGGTTTCGAGGCGCTCGGCGATCTCGACGCGGAACGCATTGCCCACGATGTCGGTGTCGGCTGCCCGCAGCCGGGACTGGGCGTCATCGATCAAGGCCAGCTCCGCCCGGATGGCCGCGCGGGCTGCCGCGGCGGGCGGAAGGACCTGATCGGCTTCGGACACCCCCCCAAGGTATCGAACAAAAGTTCGAATATCGCCCGTCCGGCGACGATCTGTGGATGAACCGGCAACTGTGGATAACAGTCGTCGAGCGGGCTGCGGGCAGCTGCTCAACAGCCCGCGTGGGGCGGCATCGTAGACACCCTGCGTGCGGTCAAAAGTCACGCCGTGCCGCACCCGGAACCTGTCCGCGGCGTTCGGTAGGGTCCGTCGGCGTGACAGCGAACGTAACCCTGAAACCGGTAAACGCCCGTCTCGCCGAGGAACTCGCGGTGGCCGAACGACAGGTCGCGGCCGCTGTGGCGCTGCTCGACGAGGGGGCCACGGTGCCGTTCATCGCGCGCTACCGAAAAGAGGCCACCGGCAGCCTCGACGACGGTCAGCTGCGCCCCCTCGAAGAACGGCTGCGCTACCTGCGGGAGCTCGACGACCGCCGGGCCGCCGTGCTGGCCTCGATCGAGGAGCAGGGCAAGCTCACCGACGAGCTCAAAGCCGCGCTGCTGTCGGCCGAGACCAAGGCTCGGGTCGAAGACATCTACCTGCCCTACAAGCCCAAGCGCCGCACCAAGGCGCAGATCGCGCGTGAGGCCGGCCTGGAGCCGCTTGCCGACCGGCTGCTCGCCGACCCCACGCTCGACCCCCAGCAGGTCGCCTCGGAGTACACCGGCGAGGAGGTCGCCGACGCCGCGGCAGCACTGGAGGGCGCCCGCGCGATCCTGGTCGAGCGGGCCGCCGAGGACGCCGAGCTGGTGGGCGCGGTGCGGGAGAAGTTCTGGTCGGCGGGCTCGTTGCGTACCATGCCGCGCTCGGAGGATGCTGCGAAAAGTCCCTCGGCGCAGAAGTTTCGGGACTACTTCGAGTTCAGTGAAGCGCTGGAGACCATGCCGTCGCACCGGGTGCTGGCGGTGTTGCGCGGTGAGAAGGAGGACGCCCTGGCGCTGGCCTTCGACGGCGGCGACAACGAGTTCTACCACGCCATGATCGCGCGGTCGCTCGGCGTGGACATGGGCGCAGCCGGGCCGGCCACGCCATGGCTGGCCGACACGGTGCGGTGGGCGTGGGACACCCGGCTGGCTTTCTCCGCGGCGGTCGATGCCCGGATGCGGCTGCGTCAACGTGCCGAGCAGGACGCGGTGGCGGTGTTCGCCAAGAACCTCAAGGACCTGCTGCTGGCGGCGCCGGCGGGTAACCGCACCACGCTGGGACTCGACCCGGGTTTTCGCACCGGGGTGAAGGTCGCCGTCGTCGACGGCACCGGCAAGGTCGTCGACACCTGCGCGATCTTCCCGCACCAGCCGCAGAAGCAGTGGGATCAGGCCAAGGCGGTGCTGGCCGCGTTGGTCGCCCGCCACGGTGTGGACCTGATTGCCGTCGGCAACGGCACCGCCTCACGCGAGACCGACGCGCTGGCCGCCGAATTGATCGCCGACCTCACCAGCGCCGGCGCCCCCGCGCCGGTCAAAGCAATGGTCAGCGAGGCCGGGGCGTCGGTGTACTCGGCGTCGGCGTATGCCGCACACGAACTTCCCGATCTGGACGTCACGCTGCGCGGCGCGGTGTCGATCGCGCGGCGCCTGCAGGACCCGCTGGCCGAGCTGGTCAAGATCGAGCCGAAGTCCATCGGTGTCGGCCAGTACCAGCACGACGTGACGCCGGGCACCCTGGCGCGCAGCCTCGACGCCGTGGTCGAAGATGCGGTGAACGCCGTGGGTGTCGACCTCAACACCGCCTCGGCACCGCTGTTGGCCAAGGTGTCGGGAGTGTCGGAATCGCTGGCCGAAGCCATCGTGGGGCACCGCGACCAGAACGGGCCGTTCCGCAGCCGGGCCGCCCTGCTCGACGTGCCACGCCTGGGGCCCAAGGCCTTCGAACAGTGCGCCGGGTTCCTGCGCATCCGCGACGGCGATGACCCGCTGGACTCCTCCGGCGTGCATCCCGAGGCCTACCCGGTGGTGCGGCGCATTCTGGACCGCTCCGGTGTCTCGCTGGCCGAGATCATCGGCGACGAGCGACTCCTGCGGTCGCTGCAACCCGGCGATTTCGCCGACGACCGGTTCGGGGTGCCGACCGTCACCGACATCCTGGCCGAACTGGAGAAGCCGGGACGCGACCCGCGGCCGGCGTTCTCCACGGCGACGTTCGCCGCAGGCGTCGAGAAGGTGGCCGACCTCAAGGTGGGCATGATCCTGGAGGGCGTGGTGACCAATGTCGCCGCATTCGGAGCATTCGTCGACGTCGGTGTGCACCAGGACGGCCTGGTGCACGTCTCGGCCATGGCGGACCGCTTCGTGTCCGATCCGCACGAGGTGGTCCGTTCCGGCCAGGTGGTGAAGGTCAAGGTCATCGACGTCGATGTCGAACGGCAGCGCATCGGGTTGACCCTGCGGCTGGGGGACAAGCCCGGGGACAAAACCGCGCGGGGCGCGGCGGCCAAACCGGCTGCGCGCGGCGGCAACGCCAAGCAGAATCGCGGGAGGGGTCCCGGCAACGGGACGGGGCGCCGGGACGCGGCACCGGCAGGCGGGTCGATGGCCCAGGCGCTACGGGACGCCGGATTCGGAAAGTGAGGGCCGGCATGGGCACCACCGAGGGCGCACCGGACGACATAGCTGCACGTTTCCGCAAGATCGTGGGGGAGGCCGGGCTGCTGACCGGCGACCAGATCGGTCCCGACTACGGCCATGACGAGGCGCTGGTCGGCGCGCCGGTCACGCCGCGCTATGTGGCCCGCCCCGAGACCGCGGAGCACGTCGCCGCCCTGCTGGCCGCGGCGACCGAAGCCAAGGTCGCGGTGACCGCACGCGGGTCCGGCACCGGGTTGTCTGCGGCCGCACGCCCGTGTCCGGACGGTCTGCTGATCTCCTTTGAGCGGATGAACGCGATTCTGGAGGTCGACACCGAAAATCAGGTCGCGGTGGTACAGCCCGGCGTCACGCTGAGCGATCTCGACGCCGCGACGGCCGATGCGGGTCTGATGTACACCGTCTTCCCCGGGGAGTTGTCCGCCAGTGTCGGCGGCAACGTCGGTACCAACGCCGGGGGTATGCGCGCGGTCAAGTACGGGGTGACCCGGCACAACGTGCTCGGACTGCAGGCCGCCCTGCCCACCGGCGAGCTGATCCGCACCGGCGGCCGAATCAGCAAGCTGTCCACCGGTTACGACCTGACTCAGCTGATCATCGGCTCGGAGGGGACCTGCGCCCTGGCCACCGAGGTCACCGTCCGGCTCTACCCGCGGCTGGGGTACTCCGCAACGTTGCTGGTGCCGTTCGCCGACCTGCCCGCGGTGATGCGCGCGGTGCCGGCGGTGGTGCGCAGCGGTGTGAACCCGGTGATTCTGGAGTACGTCGACAAGCTCACGCTGGCGGCGATCAGCTACTCGCAGAAGCTGAACCTGGGCATCCCCGACTCGGTGCGTGACTCTGCGGAGGCGTACCTGGTCGTGGGGGGGGAGGATCGCGACCGCGACCGCCTCGACGGCGACGTGGCCATGCTGGGCGAGCTGCTGGCCTCGCTCGGGGCCGTTGATGTCTATGTGCTGGAGGGCAATTCGGCGCACGCTCTGATCGAGGCCCGCGAGAAGGCGTTCTGGACGGCCAAGGCCGTCGGTGCCCACGATGTCATCGATACCGTGGTTCCTCGCGCGGCGATGGATCAATTCCTCACCAAAGCACACGAATTGGCCCAGGCGGTGGGTGCCGGCGTGGTGGGCTGCGGGCATGCCGGTGACGGCAACGTGCACCTGGGGGTGTTCTGCGCCGACGACGACGTCCGGCACCAGCTGCTGCACGACATCTTCGCGGCGGCGATGGCACTGGGCGGAGCCATCTCCGGGGAGCACGGTCTGGGACGGGTCAAGACCCAGCATTTCCTGGAACTCGAGGATCCGGTCAAGATCGCCCTGATGCGCCGAATCAAGGACGCCTTCGACCCCGCCGGGATTCTCAATCCGGGCGTGCTTCTATAGGCAGCGGATCGCGCGCGACACCCATACCCCGGTGCCCGGCAAGAAAGGCAGCCACATGACCAACGGAGCACAGGCCCTGATCGCCACCCTGGTCGACAGCGGAGTTCAGGTCTGCTTCGCCAACCCCGGCACGTCCGAGATGCACTTCGTGGCCGCCCTGGACTCGGTGCCGCAGATGCGGGGGGTGCTGTGCCTGTTCGAAGGGGTGGTGACCGGTGCCGCCGACGGCTACGCCCGGGTGGCCGGCAAGCCGGCCGCCACCTTGCTGCACCTGGGGCCCGGGCTCAGCAACGGCCTGGCCAACCTGCACAACGCCCGCCGCGCGCACGTGCCCGTGGTCAACGTCATCGGGGACCACGCGACCTACCACAAGAAGTACGACGCCCCGCTGGAATCCGACATCGAGCCGCTGACCGACTGGACCCACGGCTGGGTGCGCCGCACCGGCGCCGGCCAGGACGTGGGCCGGGATGCCGCCGAAGCCGTCGCGGCCTCAATGGCCAGTCCGGCGGTGGTGGCCAATCTGATTCTGCCCGCTGACATCTCCTGGGAAGGTGGCGCGCAGGCGGCCGGCCCGGTCG
>NZ_JRMK01000179.1:0-6849 GCF_000972925.1 Mycobacterium sp. UM_Kg1
GCGTTCTTCAGCAGCTCGCACTTCACTCGGAGGTCTTCGTCATGTCACCACGCCACGCCGTACCCAACGTCCGTGGTCAGTACAGCTAGGCGTCTTCGAGCAGTTCGGGGGTGACCGCGGACTCGGTGTCGGGAATGCCGTCCTGCTTGGCCTTGCGGTCAGCCATCGACAGCAGCCGCCGGATGCGCCCCGCCACCGCGTCTTTGGTCATCGGCGGGTCGGCCAGCCGGCCCAGTTCCTCCAGCGAGGCCTGTCGGTGCTCGACCCGCAGCCGGCCGGCCGAGGCCAGGTGCTCGGGCACGGTGTCGCCGAGGATCGCCAGCGCCCGTTCCACGCGTGCCGCCGCCGCCACCGCCGCCCGCGCGGAACGGCGCAGGTTGGCGTCATCGAAGTTGGCCAGCCGGTTGGCGGTCGCACGCACCTCGCGGCGAATCCGGCGCTCCTCCCAGACCAGCCGCGTGTCCTGGGCGCCCATCCGGGTCAGCAGCGCCCCGATCGCCTCACCGTCGCGAACCACCACGCGGTCGGCGCCGCGCACCTCGCGGGCCTTGGCGGTGACGCCGAGCCGGCGCGCCGCACCGACCAGCGCCAGCGCGGCCTCGGGACCCGGGCAGCCGACCTCCAGCGCCGACGAGCGGCCCGGTTCGGTCAGTGAGCCGTGTGCCAAAAACGCGCCCCGCCAGGCAGCTTCGGCGTCGGCGACGCTGCCGCCGACGACCTGGGCGGGCAGGCCGCGCACCGGGCGCCCGCGCAGATCCAACAGCCCGGTCTGGCGGGCCAGCGCCTCACCGTCCTTGGTCACCCGCAGCACATAGCGGGTGCTCTTGCGCATTCCGCTGGCCGACAGCACGTGCACGATCGCGTTGTAGCCGTACAGGTCGAAGATGTCCTTGCGCAGCCGCCGCGCGATGACGCCCAGGTCCACCTCGGCCTCGACCACCACCCGGCCCGCCACGATGTGCAGGCCGCCGGCGAAGCGCAGCAGCGCCGCGACCTCCGCGCGGCGGGCGCTCACCGAACTGACCACGAGACGGCTCAGCTCGTCCTTGACTTCGGCCGTCATCGCCACGACTTGTCACCTCCCGGCCCGAGCCCGCTCGGTCCACTCACGCCGGTTTGCCGGCCCCCGCCCTCGGACGGCATCGCCACCGGGGTCGGAACTGCCAACGTCGATGCGCTCCGAACCCCGTCCAGCGCCGCCGCCAACTTTCCTGGGTCATGTAAAGGTGTACCAGGTCGGGCGACGTCGACGAACCGAACCTCCGCCGCGAACAGGGTGGCGGCCCGCCGCAGCTGTTCGCGCTCGCGTTCGCTGGGCACCCGGCCTGCGTCGATGATGATGTGGTCCACGGTGAATCCCGGCGCATGCTGGGCCAGGACGTGCAGGTGGCGTTCCACGGAGAAGCCCGCGGTCTCCCCCGGTTCGGCCACCAGATTGAGCACCAGGGCGCGCCGGGCCGTGGTGGCCTGCAGCGCCGAGGCCAGACCGGGCACCAGCAGGTGCGGGATCACGCTGGTGAACCACGAACCGGGCCCGAGCACCACCAGATCCGCGGACATGATGGCGTCCACCGCTTGCCGGGTGGCCGGGGGGTTACCCGGCAGCAGCCGGACCCGGCGCACCTTGCCCGGGGTGGTCGCCACCGCCACCTGACCGCGGATCAGCCGGAACAGCCGCGGGTCGGCTTCCAGCCCCGACACGTCGGCCTCGATCTGCAGGGCGATCGGGCACATGGGCAACACCCTGCCCTTGACGCCCAGCATCCGGCCCAGCTCGTCGAGGGCCGCCACCGGGTCGGCGAGCACCTCGTTGAGACCGGCCAGCAGCAGGTTGCCTATCGGATGACCCGCCAGCGCGCCGCTGCCGCCGAAGCGGTGTTGCAGCACGGTCGCCCACAGCTGGCCCGTCGGGGTGTCGGAAGCCAGCGCCGCCAGTGCCATGCGCAGATCGCCGGGCGGAATCACGTCGAGCTCGCTGCGCAGCCTGCCCGAGGAGCCGCCGTCGTCGGCCACGGTGACCACCGCGGTGACGTGCGGGGTCAGCCGGCGGGCGGCCGACAGCGTCGCATACAGACCGTGTCCCCCGCCGAGCGCGACGATGCTCGGGTTGCCACGCGCGGGTTCAACGCTCACCGGCGCCGCTCCTGCTCATCGCTCCGCAAGCTCCGCTGTGCATCGTGGCCGGCGGGACTCATTCGCGGCCCAGATCCCGGTGCAGCACCCGTACCGACAGCGCGTCACCGGAATCCTGGGCGTCCAGCAGGCGCGCCAGGGCCTCGGCGATGGCGACACTGCGGTGCTTGCCGCCGGTGCACCCGATGGCCAGGGTCATATAACGCTTTCCCTCTCGTCGGTAGCCGCCGACCACCAGGGTCAGCAGCCGGTGGTAGCTCCTGAGGAACTCGTCGGCGCCCGGCTGGCTCAGCACGTAGTCGCGCACCGCCGGATGCTGCCCGGTGTGCCGGCGCAGTTCGTCGACCCAATGGGGGTTGGGCAAAAAGCGCACGTCCATAACCATGTCGGCGTCCATCGGCAGGCCGTACTTGAACCCGAAGGACTCGACGGTGATGGATGTCGGAGCGTTGACGGCGTCTCCACCGAACATCTCCTCGATGCTCTCCCGCAGTTCGCGAACGCTCAGCACCGAGGTGTCGATGACGAGGTCGGCGGCGGCGCGAACCGGCGCCAGCATGATCCGCTCGGCGGCGATGCCCTCGGTGAGGGTCTGGTCCCCCTGCAGCGGGTGACTGCGGCGGTTGTGTTCATAACGCCGGACCAGCACGTCGTCGCCGGCCTCCATGAACAGCACGCGGGGATTGATGCCGCGGGTGGCCAATTCGGTGCGGACCGAGTCCAGGTCCCCGGTGAATCCCGCCGAGCGCACGTCCATCACGACTGCCAGCTGAGTGATACGCGAGCCCGCCGCCAGGCCCAGGTCCACCATCCGGGTGATCAGGTCCGGGGGCAGGTTGTCAGCGACATACCAGCCCAGGTCCTCCAATACCTTCGCCGCGGTGCCGCGACCGGCGCCGGACAGTCCGGTCACCAGCACGACGTCGATTCCGGCGCCGTCGCCTGGGCCGGCGACGTCGCCCGCCCGCACGCCTTTCGGTGATTCCGTGGTCATCCCGACATCCGTTGCTGTTCAGCGGCGCCCGTCGCGCCGTCGGCTCCCAGTGCCTCGAGTACGGCCGCGGCGGTCGCCGCACCGATCCCCGGGATCGAGGTGAGTTCCTCGACGGTAGCCCG
This sequence comes from Mycobacterium sp. UM_Kg1, assembly GCF_000972925.1. Classification (NCBI taxonomy): domain Bacteria; kingdom Bacillati; phylum Actinomycetota; class Actinomycetes; order Mycobacteriales; family Mycobacteriaceae; genus Mycobacterium; species Mycobacterium sp. UM_Kg1. The sequence goes on from NZ_JRMK01000179.1 coordinate 3,250, forward strand.
TTTGAGCCGGGCCACCGATCCGAAACGGGAGATCAGCACCTTGCGCCGGTGCTCGCCGAGCCCGGGCACCGAGTCCAGCACCGATTCGGTCATCCGCTTGGACCGCTTGCTGCGGTGGTAGGTGATGGCGAACCGGTGTGCCTCGTCGCGGATCCGCTGCAGCAGGTAGAGCCCTTCGCTCTGCCGGGGCAGGATGATCGGGTCCGGTTCGGAGGGCACCCACACCTCCTCGAGTCGTTTGGCCAGGCCGATGATCGCCACGTCGGTGATGCCGAGCTCGGCCAGCACCTCGGCGGCGGCATTGACCTGCGGCGCACCGCCGTCGACGACATAAAGATTCGGCGGGTAGGCAAATTTGCGGGACTTTCCTTCCGGAGCAAGGACTTCGGCGTCGTCCAAGTGTCGCCGGAACCGTCGCCGGGTGACCTCTGCGATCGAGGCCACATCGTCGGACCGGCCCTGACCTGCGGCCTCCCGGATCGCGAAGTGCCGGTAGTCGGACTTGCGCGGCAATCCGTCCTCGAACACCACCAGGGATCCGACCACGTCGGTGCCCTGCACGTGGCTGATGTCGACGCACTCGATGCGAAGTGGAGCGTCGGCCAGGCCCAGGGATTCCTGGATATTCTGCAGCGCAGCCGACCGTGCGGTGAAATCCCCGGCACGCTTCATCTTGTGTTGCTGCAGGGCATCTTTGGCGTTGCGCTCGACCGTCTCGGCCAGCACCCGCTTGTCGCCGCGCAGCGGCACCCGAAGCGAGACGCGCGAACCCCGCAGAGCGGACAGCCAACGGGTCAGCTCCTCGGCGTTGGTCGGCAGACAGGGCACCAGGACCTCGCGCGGTACCGGGTTGGTCGGCTCGTCGGCTGCGCCGTCCAGCTCCGCCTGATCGCCGTAGAACTGCGTCACGAACTGCTCGACCATGGCTTCGGATGAACTCTCGGGGTCGGCGGGGTCGCCGGGCTTCTCGACGATCCAGCCGCGCTGTCCGCGCACCCGCCCGCCGCGGACGTGAAACACCTGGACAGCCGCTTCGAGTTCGTCGTCGGCGAACGCCACCACGTCGGCGTCGGTGCCGTCGCCGAGCACCACGGCCTGCTTCTCCAGGGCCCGCCGCAGCGCCGCGACGTCGTCCCGCAGGCGTGCGGCCCGCTCGAAGTCGAGGGCGTCGGAGGCGGCCAGCATCTGCTGCTCAAGACTGCGCACGAGCCGGTCGGTCTTGCCGGCCAGGAAATCGCAGAAGTCGTCCACGATCCGCCGGTGCTCGGCAGCGCTGACCCGCCCGACGCACGGCGCGGAGCACTTGCCGATGTAGCCCAGCAGGCAGGGCCGGCCGATCTGCTGGTGGCGCTTGAACACCCCGGCCGAGCAGGTCCGGGCCGGGAAGACCCGCAGCAGCAGGTCCAGGGTTTCCCGGATCGCCCAGGCGTGCGAGTAGGGCCCGAAATAGCGCACGCCCTTGCGGCGGGGCCCGCGGTAGACCATCAGCCGGGGGTATTCCTCGTTCAAGGTGACCGCCAGCACGGGATAGGTCTTGTCGTCGCGGTAGCGGACGTTGAAGCGCGGATCGAACTCCTTGATCCAGTTGTATTCCAGCTGGAGTGCCTCGACTTCGGTGTTGACCACCGTCCACTCGACCTTGGCGGCGGTGGTCACCATCTGGCGCGTCCGCGGGTGCAGCCCGGCGATGTCGGCGAAATACGACGTCAGCCGTGGCCGCAGGCTTTTCGCCTTGCCCACGTAGATGACCCGGCCATGGGAGTCGACGAACCGGTAGACGCCGGGCGCGAGGGGAATGGAGCCGGGCGCCGGACGATAGGTCGCAGGGTCTGGCACGGTAACCAGGCTAGCGTGCGGCTTCTCCCCGCCGAGCAGACACAGAATCGCACTCGAAGAGGCTCAAGGGTGCGATTCTGTGTCTGCTCGCGGGGGTGACGGCCGGTAGCGCGCCATCAGAGCCCGCAGCGCCCGCATGGCCTCCACGGCGTGTTCCTTGTCGGCCGACTGGATGGCCACCAGGGGAATGTATTCGTCGTCGGGCAACTCCAGCCTGGCCCAGCGCTTGCCCGGTGGAAAAGTGACGCCCACCACCTGCGCCCAGGGAATCAACCGGTCGCCGAGGGCATTGCGCACCGACACCCCGGATTCGCCGACCCGGACGCGCGCCCGCGTCAACAGCAACAACGCCCCGGCCACGATGAGGCCCAGCACGACGACTGCCACCCGGTCGTAGGTGCGAAAGATCACCCCGCTGGCGCGGATCGTCAGCAACATGCTCACCACGACGTGGATCGTCACGATCAGGATCGCCACCGCCCAGATGCCGTAACGCATCACCCGCGGACGCACCTCGAGATCCCACTGCGGGGCCCCGGACTGGCGGGTCACGGCGCCGCGCGCAGCTCACGCAGGGTCAGCGCCGTACTGAGCGCTGCGGCCGCCGCCTGAGCGCCCTTGTCCTCGGTGGAATCCGGCAGTCCGGCGCGGTCCAGCGCCTGCTCCTCGTCGTTGACGGTGAGCACGCCGTTGGCCACCGGGGTGGCAGCATCCAACGAAACCCGGGTCAGGCCCTGCGTCACCGCGTCGCACACATAGTCGAAATGCGGTGTGGCGCCCCGGATCACCACACCCAGGGCTACTACCGCGTCGTGGTTGCGCGCCACTTCCTGCGCCACCACGGGGATCTCGATCGCGCCGAGCACCCGCACCACGGTCGGTTCGGGGATACCGGCGTCGGCGGCCACCTTGCGGGCCCCCGCCAGCAGCGCGTCACAGATACGGGTGTGCCAGGTACTGGCCACGATGGCCAGGCGCACGTCGGAGGCGTGGAGCGCCGGGATGTCCGGGACTCCTGCGGCTGGGCTCATCTACAGCGCTCCGCCGAATTCGCCGGGCAGCTGCGCGGCGTCGTCGAAGTCGTCGAGTCCGGTCAGGTCGTGACCCATCCTGTCGCGTTTGGTCAGCAGGTAGCGGATGTTCTCGGAGTTGGCGCGAACCGGCAGTGGCACGCGCTCGATGATATGCAGACCGTAACCGTCGAGCCCAACCCGCTTGGCCGGGTTATTGGTGAGCAGCCGCATCGAGCGAACGCCGAGATCGGTGAGGATCTGCGCCCCGATCCCGTAGTCGCGCGCGTCGGCCGGCAGCCCCAGTTTGAGGTTGGCGTCGACCGTGTCGTCACCGGCATCCTGCAGCTGGTAGGCCTGCAGTTTGTGCAGCAGGCCGATCCCGCGGCCCTCGTGCCCGCGCATGTAGAGCACCACCCCGCGACCCTCGTGCGCCACCATCGCCAGCGCGGCGTCCAGTTGCGGTCCGCAGTCGCAGCGCCGCGACCCGAACACATCACCGGTCAGACACTCCGAGTGGACACGAACGAGCACGTCGTCGCCGTCGTTGTCGGGTCCGGCGATCTCGCCGCGGACCAGCGCGACGTGTTCGACGTCCTCGTAGACACTGGTGTAACCGACCGCCCGGAACTCGCCGTGCCGGGTTGGGATACGGGCTTCGGCGACCCGCTCGATGTGCTTTTCGTGCTTGCGCCGCCACTCGATCATGTCGGCGATGGAGATCAGCGCCAGGCCGTGCTCGTCGGCGAAGACC
>NZ_JRMK01000180.1:0-6783 GCF_000972925.1 Mycobacterium sp. UM_Kg1
TACCTACAATCACCACCGGCAACACTCAGCGATCGGGAAAGTCCCACCCATCACAAAGTTGACCAACCTGTCTGGGCAGTACAGCTAGGTCGGTCAGGGAAAATTCATGGCCGGCCAGGAAAATTCGCAGGGTGTGTCTCGGCGCGTCGGCGCGGATGGGGGTCGCGGCGGCCCTACTGTGGCGATTGCGCGAAACAACTTGACATAACTCTAAGCCTATGGTTGAGGTTGAGGGTTTGGAATGTCGGATCGGGGAGTTTCGCGCCAAGCCCGGCCCCAGAGAGGAATCCAATCCCACCAGGGAGGAAGACGAACGATGACCCCACCGCACAACTATCTGGCCGTCATCAAAGTCGTGGGTATCGGTGGTGGCGGCGTCAACGCCGTCAACCGGATGATCGAGCAGGGCCTCAAGGGCGTTGAGTTCATCGCGATCAACACCGACGCACAGGCATTGTTGATGAGCGACGCCGACGTCAAGCTCGACGTCGGCCGAGACTCCACCCGCGGCCTCGGTGCCGGCGCCGACCCCGAAGTGGGCCGCCGTGCCGCCGAAGACGCCAAAGACGAGATCGAGGAGCTGCTGCGCGGCGCCGACATGGTGTTCGTCACCGCCGGCGAGGGCGGCGGCACGGGCACCGGCGGCGCACCGGTGGTGGCGACCATCGCCCGCAAGCTGGGTGCCCTGACCGTCGGCGTGGTGACCCGCCCGTTCTCCTTCGAGGGCAAGCGGCGCTCCAATCAGGCCGAGAACGGCATCACCGCGCTGCGGGAGAGCTGCGACACCCTGATCGTGATCCCCAATGACCGGCTGCTGCAGATGGGCGACGCCCAGGTCTCGCTGATGGACGCATTCCGCAGCGCCGACGAGGTGCTGCTCAACGGAGTCCAGGGCATCACCGACCTGATCACCACGCCCGGTCTGATCAACGTGGACTTCGCTGACGTCAAGGGCATTATGAGCGGGGCGGGCACCGCCCTGATGGGCATCGGCTCGGCCCGCGGCGACGGCCGTGCGCTCAAGGCCGCCGAGATCGCGATCAACTCGCCGCTGCTGGAAGCCTCGATGGAGGGCGCCCAGGGCGTGCTGATGTCGGTCGCCGGCGGCAGCGACCTGGGACTGTTCGAGATCAACGAGGCGGCGTCGCTGGTGCAGGACGCCGCGCACCCCGAGGCCAACATCATCTTCGGCACCGTGATCGACGACTCGCTCGGCGACGAGGTGCGGGTGACGGTGATCGCGGCGGGCTTCGACTCGGCGGGCTCCGGCCGCAAGCCGGTGACCGGCAACCCCGGTCAGGCCCGGCACGCGGTGGCGCCGGGGCAGGCCGGCAAGGTCACCTCGTCGTTGTTCGACCCGGTCGACGCCGTCAGCGTGCCTGCCCCCACCAACGGGGCCACGGTCAGCGTCGGGGGTCGCAACGGGGACGACGGATGCGACGACGACGACGTCGACGTCCCGCCGTTCATGCGGCACTGAGCCGATGATCGCTCGTCCGCCGCACCCGCGGGGTACGTCCCGGACATGAGTTTTCGTGTCCGCCGGGTGACGACCACCCGCTCCGGCGGTGTGTCGGCGGCCCCGTACGACAGCTTCAACCTGGGCGATCACGTCGGCGATGACCCGGCGGCGGTGGCCAGAAACCGGGCGCGGCTGGCCAAGGCCACCGGCTTGGGCCCGGACCGGCTGGTGTGGATGAACCAGGTCCACGGCGATCATGTGGTGCGCGTCGACGGGCCGCGTGCGGCTGCGGTCGAGGCGACCGATGCGCTGGTCACCACCGTGCCCCGCCTCGCGATGGTGGTGGTGACCGCGGACTGCGTCCCGGTGCTGCTGGCCGATGCGCGCGCGGGCGTGGTGGCCGCGGTGCACGCCGGCCGGGTCGGTGCGCAGCGCGGTGTGGTGGTTCGCGCGGTCGAGGAGATGCTGGCGGCCGGCGCGAACGCCGGTGACATCTCGGTTTTGCTGGGGCCCGCGGTCAGCGGGTTGCACTACGAGGTGCCCGCGCAGATGGCCGATGAGGTCGAACAGGCGCTGCCGGGCAGTCGAACGGTCACCTCAGCGGGCACTGTCGGGCTGGATCTACGCGCTGGAATCGCCCGTCAGCTCCGGGGATTGGGCATCGAGGCCATCGACGCCGACCCGCGCTGCACGGCAGCGGATCCCAAGCTGTTCAGTCACCGCCGCGACGGTCTCACCGGTCGGCTGGCGTCGCTGGTGTGGCTGGAATGAGTTCGCGCTAGATGTCGCTGGAGGGGGCGGGTGAAACCGGTGGGAACTGTCCGCGTGTCGATACAGCGCCAACGCGCTCGCTGCCGTTACCGTCACCGTTATTAGTCACTTCAGTCACACCTTCATCACAGTCATCAGCCTAGAAGGGTCCAAGGATGAGCACACTCCACAAGGTCAAGGCCTACTTCGGGATGGCTCCGATGGAGGACTACGACGACGACTACTACGACGACGGCGACCACCGCACCGGTTCGCGCGACTATGCGCCGCGGGGGGAGCGGTTCGGCGAGGACGTTTTCGACCGGGTCGCCGGGCGTTCGGAGACCCGCTACGACGACCGTTTCGAGGACCGTGACTACGACGACGCCCCGGGCGGCTACCGGGGCGGGTACGACGACGAGCCGCGCTACCGCGGGCGTGAGTTCGACCGCCCCCGCGACTTCGAGCGCCGGTTTTCCTCGCTGCGTGGCTCGACTCGCGGCGCCCTGGCCATGGAGCCGCGCCGGATGGCCCAGATGTTCGATGAGAGCAGCCCGCTGTCGAAGATCACCACGCTGCGGCCCAAGGACTACAGCGAAGCCCGCACCATCGGCGAGCGGTTCCGCGACGGCACCCCGGTCATCATGGACCTGGTGTCGATGGACAACGCCGACGCCAAGCGGCTGGTCGACTTCGCCGCGGGTCTGGCCTTCGCCCTGCGCGGCTCCTTCGACAAGGTGGCGACCAAGGTGTTTCTGCTGTCGCCGGCCGATGTCGACGTAACGCCGGAGGAGCGTCGCCGCATCGCCGAGACCGGCTTCTACGCGTATCGGTAGGCTGGAACGGCAGTCGAGCCGGTCAGCAATGCTGATGCGGGCCCACCCTCGTCAGTAAGGTCGCATTCCGTTGGCGCTGTTCTTCACGATTCTCGGTATCGCGCTATTTGTATTCTGGCTGTTGCTGATCGCCCGAATCGTCATCGAGTTCATCCGCTCGTTCAGTCGTGATTGGCACCCGCGGGGAACCACGGTGGTGATTCTGGAGCTGATCATGAGCATCACCGATCCGCCGGTGAAGCTGCTGCGACGCCTCATCCCGCAGCTGACCATCGGGGCGGTGCGTATCGACCTGTCGATCATGGTGCTGCTGCTGATCACCTTCGTCGGCATGGAACTGGCCCTGCAGCACGCCGCCTGACCGGGAGCGGTGTCGCGCATCGGCGCTCGACACGCCGAGGCCGCCCGGTAGCGAAATAGATCACATTCACCCGCACCGGGCATTTTGCGGTGCGTGGCCGTCGGCGGCCGGCGGCCGCTTCCGCGCTGTTCGCCCCCGCTGTGATCAGCCGGGGCGCGCGGTCCCCGGCGTTTTGCTGCTGAGCGGTATCGGCATCCGCAATTTGAAATTCGCTCTTAATATCATTCACATTGCCGAGCGCAGCGGCAGATGTGACAGGATGGACGGCAGTTACACACGGCGAGCGTTTCCCGGTCGACCCAACCATGCCCGATCGGCGCAACCTACTACCTGACTCAAGGGGGCAGACGATGCCACTAACACCGGCCGACGTACACAACGTCGCGTTCAGCAAACCGCCTATCGGTAAGCGTGGGTACAACGAGGACGAGGTCGACGCCTTCCTGGACCTGGTCGAGGCCGAACTGACCCGGCTCATCGAGGAGAACGCCGACCTGCGTCAGCGCGTCAGCGAGCTCGACCAGGACCTTGCCGCGGCCCGCGCCGGTGGTGGCGCGCAGTCGATTCCCTCGATCCCGGCCTACGAGCCCGCTCCCGAGCCGGTGGCAGCGCCCCAGCCGGTGGTCGCCGCGCCTGCGGCTGCCGAGACCACCCCCGAAGAGTCGCACCTCAAGGCAGCGCGCGTGCTCAGCCTGGCCCAGGACACCGCGGACCGGTTGACCAGCACCGCCCGGGCCGAGTCGGAGAAGTTGATGGCCGACGCCCGCGCCAACGCCGACCAGATTCTCAGCGAGGCTCGCCAGACCGCCGAGACCACGGTCGCCGAGGCCCGTCAGCGCGCGGACGCGCTGCTGGCGGACGCCCAGACGCGGTCGGAGACCCAGCTGCGCCAGGCCCAGGAGAAGGCCGACGCGCTGCAGGCCGACGCCGAGCGTAAGCACTCCGAGATCATGGGCACCATCAACCAGCAGCGCACGGTGCTGGAGGGTCGCCTCGAGCAGCTGCGCACCTTCGAGCGCGAGTACCGCACCCGGCTCAAGACCTATCTGGAATCGCAGCTCGAGGAGCTGGGCCAGCGCGGATCGGCGGCTCCGGTGGACAGCAGTGCCTCGGGTGACGGCGGCGGCTTCAACAACTTCAGCCGCGGCGCCAACTGACCACTGACCCGCGGTGGGCGCACCCGCGGCGGATTGAAGTAGTTCGCCCGTCGGACTGGAGGTGATTCGATGCTGGTCATCGCGTTGGTATTGGCGGTAATCGGCCTTGCGGCATTGGTGTTCGCGGTCGTCACCAGCAATGCGCTGGTGGCGTGGGTCTGTATCGGCGCCAGCCTGCTGGGTGTGCTGCTGCTGATCGTGGATGCGCTGCGGGAGCGGCGCGCACACACCGCGGCGAGTGCCGCGCCCGCCGTCGCCGACGATGCTGGGGAACCGGGCGACGACGATGCAGTCGAGGCCGCCGAGAGCCCCGAGTTGGCCGCTGAGTCAGACGCCCCCGAGTCAGACGCCCCCAAGTCAGACGATCTGGCGGACTTCGACGCCGAGGCGACCGATGAGTCCGCCGAGGATCCGGCTCCGCATCGCGTGGACTAACCCGCGGTTCGGGTAGTGGGCGCGGCCAGCAGGTCGCGGACCTCGTCGTCGCTGACCTGGTGAAAGTCGCGATAGGCCTGGCCCACCGCATCGAAATCCTCGGGCGTGCTCACACACACCACGTCGTCGGCCTCCTGGGCGATCTTGCGGCACGCCGCCCGGGCAGCCACCGGCACGCCCACCACGATCGACGCCGGTTCGGCAGCCTGAATCGCCCGCACCGCCGCCAGCACACTGGCGCCGGTCGCGATGCCGTCGTCGACCACGATCACCGCCCGGCCCCGGAGCTCCGCCGGTGGGCGGTTCCCGCGGTAGGCGCGTTCGCGCCGCTGCAGTTCGGCCCGCTCGCGCTCGATCACCGCCTGCAGCGCCTCCTCGCTGATGCCCAGGCTGCGGATCACCTGGTCGTTGATCACCACCCGCCCGCCGGCCAGGGCGCCCATCGCCAGTTCGGGCTGCCGCGGCACACCGAGCTTGCGGACCACGAACACGTCCAGCGGCGCCCCCAGCGCCGCGGCGACCTCCCAGGCCACCGGTACACCACCGCGCGCCAGTCCCAGCACCACCAGCGCACCCGGCACGCGGTTGCTCAGATCACCCGACAGCAGCTCGGCCAGCGCGCGCCCGGCGTCATGGCGGTCGGCGAAGGTGCGTGGTGCCGACCGGCGATCAAACGCACGCGGACGAGTCATCTCCCCATCGAGCCTACGACTCCCGGCCGGCGATCGCGTCGTCGAAGGCCAGCGGCTCGGCGGCGGCGGTCGGTGCCGACACGACCGCGTGCCGGGCGCTGCGGTCCACGGTGAGGGTGAAGACGTCTGGTCGCCCATAGTGGCCGGTGACGTCGAGGTCGTACTTGCCGCGGACCTGATCGTCGAGGTCCAGATCGGCCACCAGCAGGGTTTCCGCACCGTAGACCGGTCCCGCGAGTACCTCGCCGAGCGGGGAGACGATGACGCTGCCGCCGCGAATCAGGTCCATCGGTGCCTGCTGCGAGTCGGCGCGTGCATAGTTCTCGGGCAGGTCGGCGGTGTTGAGGTACTGGCAGGCGCTGAGCACGAAGCACCGGCCTTCGTAGGCGATGTGGCGCATGGTGGACTGCCAGATGTCACGGTCATCGACCGTCGGTGCGCACCACAGCTGGACGCCCTGCTGGTAGGTGGCGAGGCGGAACTGGGGCATGTAGTTCTCCCAGCAGATGGTCGCGGCGAACCGGCCGGCGGGACTGTCGAACACCTCGATCGTCGACCCGTCACCCTGACCCCAGATCAGCCGTTCGCTCGCCGTCGGCATCAGCTTGCGGTGCTTGCCCAGCAACTGTCCGTCGGCGCCGAAATAGACAGCGGTGCAATACAGGGTTCCGCCGTCGCGCTCGATCACCCCCACCACGATCGTGATCCTCGACTGGCGTGCGAGCTCACCGATCCGGTTCGTCTCCGGTCCGGGCACCGTCACTGCCGATGAGTGGTACCGCACGTAGTCGTCTCGACCCGCCGGTGTGCGGGACCCGACGACCGCACCGAACGACAGCCCCTTCGGATACCCGCCCACGAATGCCTCCGGGAACACCAGGAACTCCACCCCTGCCGCCAGTGCCCGCTCGACGAAATCCTGCAGCTTGGCGAGCGTCCCCGGCGTGTCGAACAACACCGACCCGACTTGCGCGACCCCGACTTTGGGCATGCTGTTCCTCCCGATCACGTGTCACACCGATCGTAGGGAGCGCCGCAGGGGGCACCAACAGAAAAACCCCGGCAGGAGCCGGGGCGATCTGTAAAGCGG
>NZ_JRMK01000181.1:0-6779 GCF_000972925.1 Mycobacterium sp. UM_Kg1
CGATGTCGCGATCGGGCAGTCCACGTTGGTCACGCGGCGGGTCAAGGCCAACCTCTTCTACCGAGGCCTGGCGTTCTTCCGGTATCCGGTGATCGGAGACACCCTGTTCACCCGCACCGAAGTCGTTGGCCTGAAGCAGAATTCCGTCAAGCCGGGGCGCGAGGCGACCGGGCTGGTGGCGCTGCGGGTCACCACCATCGACCAGGTGGACCGGCTGGTTCTCGACTTCTACCGCTGCGCGATGCTGCCACTGTCTCCCGATGCCCCCGACACGGGTCACCGTGACGACCTGTCCGCCGTGGGAGCGGGCCTCGCGGCGCCGCCGGATGTGACCGCGGACTGGTCCGCGGCGGAGTATCGCCGGCGGGTTCCGGGGCCGCACTTCGACCCGGGTCTGGCCGGTACGGTGCTGACCAGCACCGGCGATGTCGTCTCGTCCGCCCCGGAGCTGGCTCGCTTGACCCTCAATGTTGCCGCCACCCACCATGATTCGCGGGTCTCCGGGCAGCGGCTGGTCTACGGCGGGCATACCATCGGGCTGGCGTTGGCGCAGGCGTCGCGGCTGTTGCCCAACCTGGTCACCGTGCTGGGCTGGCACTCGTGCGATCACACCGCGCCGGTGCACGAAGGCGACACCCTCTACAGCGAACTGCAGGTCGAATCCGCCCGCGACAACGTCCTCGAGCTGCGGTCGCTGGTCTACGCCGCCGGCGCCGCCGGTGAACCGGATCGCCAGGTGCTGGACTGGCGTTTCACCGCGTTGCTGTTCTGAGTCAGGCTAGTGCGGCAGATCCCGGAACGGGGCGTCGCGGTAGGGGTCCGGCTCCTTGGGCAGGCCCAGCACTCGTTCGCCGATGATGTTGCGCTGGATCTGGTCGGTGCCGCCGCCGATCGAGGTGAAGTAGGCGTTGAGTGCCCGGAACGTCACGGCGTCGCCGACCGGATTTTCCGGACCGCTGAGCATCGACTCGACACCGACGATCTCGGTCTGCACCCGGGCCGTCTCGTGCAGGATGCGCGACATCGCGATCTTGCCCAGCGCCAGCAAAGTGGCCGACTCAGCGAAGTCCTTGCTGGTCTTGGCGCGCTGGTTGTTCCACCGGTTCACCGTGGCCAGAGCCTCTACCCGAGCGATCTGTTGGCGAATGTTGGTGTCCTGCAGGCAGCCCGCCTCCCGCGCCAGATCGACCAACCCGCTGGACTTCTCCTTGCGGCGGGCGGTACGCGCGACATCGCCCATCAGACGCCGCTCGTAGCCCAGCGCCACCTGCAGCACCGACCAGCCCTCGCCCGGTTCCCCGATCCGGTTGGCGTCGGGAACCCTGGCGTCGGTCAGGAACACCTCGTTGAACTCCGACTCACCGGTGATCTGGTGGATCGGCCGGACCTCCACGCCGGGCTGGCGCATCGGCAGCATGAAAAAGGTGAGTCCGTTGTGCTTCGGCACATCCGGGTCGGTGCGCGCCACCAGCATGCCGTAGTCGGCGGTGGTGGCAAAGGACGTCCACACCTTCTGGCCGTTGACGATCCAGTCGTCGCCGTCGCGTTCGGCGCGGGTACGCAGGCCGGCCAGGTCCGAGCCGGCGCCGGGCTCGCTGTAGAGCAGGCACCATTTGCTCTCCCCGCGCAGCGCCGGGGGCAGCAGGCGACGCTTCTGCTCGTCGGTGCCGCGGTCGTGCACCGTGCAGGCGAACAAATCGGTGCGGTCACGGCCGCTGCCCGGTGCCCCGACGGCAGCGAATTCTGCAGCCACCAAACGAGACTGACGGTCGGTCAAGCCGCGGCCGTACCACTCGGGCTCCCAGCTCGGGGCGGTCCAGCCCGCCGCGAGAATCGCCGCCGCGAACGTGGCACGGTCGGTGCCCGGCGACCAGTTGGCCGCCAACCACTCCTGAACTTCCTGGCGCAGGGCGTCGTCGTCTCGAGCGTCGGGACGCGTCATCTCTAGGCTCCGATCTCTTGCAGGTAGCGCTCGCGGTGCCAGGAGGGGCTGCCGAAAAGCTGTGCATCACTGCGCGCCCGGCGCAGATACCGATGCGCGGGGTGCTCCCAGGTGAATCCGATTCCGCCGTGCACCTGAATGTTGGTGGCACCCACGTAGACGAAGGCATCCGAGCAGTAGGCCTGAGCCAGCGCGAGGTCAGCGGTCCAGCCCGGCGCTTCCTGGGCGCCGGCCGCGGCCACATGGCGAGCCGCCGACACCGCAGATTCAGCCTCCAGCAACATGTCGGCGCACATGTGTTTGACGGCCTGGAAGCTGCCGATGGCGCGGCCGAACTGGAAGCGTGTCTTGGCGTAGTCGCGGGCCATCTCCATCGCGGACCGGGCAGCGCCGGCCTGCTCGCCCAGCAGCGCAACCGCCGAGCGATCCAGCGCTGCGGTCAACGCGGCGACTCCCTGACCAGCGGGGCCCACCAGCGTCGCCGGGGCCGCGTCGAACCGGACGCGACACAGCCGACGGGACAGATCGACCGTGGTCAGCGGTTCCACCGTGACACCCGGGCCGGCCGGGTCGACGGCGAAGATCGCGGGGCCTTCCTCGGAGTCGGCCAGCACGTAGAGCCGCTGGGCAGTGTCGGCGTCGAGCACGAACCGCTTCTCGCCGGAAACCACCGGCGCCGCCCCGCCGCGGGCCGTGGTGGCCGGCTGCTCGGGGGGCCGGGTGGAGTTGCCCTCTGAGAAGGCGACCGCGACTCGAGTGCGGCCAGCGGCGATCTCCGGCAGCACCGCCTCGCACTCCTGCCGGTCGTCGAGCGCCAGCAGCAGATTGACTCCGAGTACCGCCGTGGACAGGTACGGGCCCGGGTAAAGGACGCGGCCGAGCTCCTCGGCGACCACGCCCAGCTCGATCAGTCCGGCCCCGGCTCCGCCGTACTGCTCGGGCACCAGCAGACCGAGCAGGCCCATCTGAGCCAGCTCGCTCCAGACGTCGTCGTCGGGCGAGCGTTTGGCCATCAGCTCTGCGACCGCGGTGCGCAGCGCACGCAGTTCGTCCCGGGTGGGTGCAGGCACTTCTCAGCCTTTCTCGTAGGCATCGCGCAAGCTCGCGCATTGGCTGGCAAAGAACTTCTGCGAGACCGGCGCCTTGGGCATCACCAGGTCGAAACCGTGGAATGCGCCGGACACCGTCTCAACGTCGCAGGGCACCCCGGCTTGCCGCAGTCGCCCAGCGTAGGCCAGGTCCTCGTCGTAGAACAGATCCAGGGTGCCCACCCCGATCCAGGCCGGGGCCAGCCCGCTCAGGTCCGCGCGCCGGGCCGGCACCGCCATCTGGGGTTCGGCGTCACCCAGATAGGACGTCCAGCCGAACCGGTTGCTGCGCGGACTCCACAGCCGGTAGTGGCGATGGGCCGGCAAGCCGGCGCTGCGATCGTCGAGCATCGGATACACCAGCAGCTGCAGCACGGGGGCGACTTCACCGCGGTCGGCCGCCAGCTGGGCCAAGGCGGCGGCCAGCCCGCCGCCGGCACTGGCGCCCCCGATCGCGATGCGCGCCGGATCGACGCCGGGCAGCGCGGCCAGTCGGGTCAGCGCGGCCCAGCAGTCCTCCAACGCGGCGGGGTAGCGGTGCTGCGGCGCCAAGCGGTAGTCCACCGACGCGACGGTGGCGCCCAGTTGCGCGCTGAACCTGCGGCAGAGCCGGTCATCCTGAGCCGCCTGGCCCAGGACATAGCCGCCGCCGTGAATCCACAGCAGCGCCGGAGCCGGATCGGCGTTCGGCGGGCGAAAGACCCGGACACTGGCTCCGGAGGGCAGATCGAGCACCTCGACGCCGGCGGGCAGACGACGGCCCTGCAGGACCATGAGCCCTCGCATCACGGGCAGGGTCGCCGGCCCGATGCCGCCGCGCGGGAGTACGCGGGCGGCGCGCCGCAGATCTGGGTGGAACCCGCTGCTCACCATCGGGTCAGTATCGCGGGGGGCCGGAGTGGGTCGGCCACCAGCCCGCCGATTGCGGGCCCAAAGCCGCCCGGGCGGGGTACCCTGCGGCAATGGCGGGACCTTCGCAAACTCCGGAGTTCGGACTCAACCTGGCAGGCCGGCTGCGGTGGCTCGCGAGAGCGCGGACCAGCGACTACCTGCTGGCACTCAGCGTCGCCTCAGCTGCGTTGCCGGTGGTGGGCAAGCGCTTGGAGCCGCTGGGCGGGATGACCGCGATGGGGATCTGGGGAACGCGTCACATGCCGGAGTTCTTCGCCGGCGCCGCCAAGTCCTGGCTGGCTCCAGGAGCCGCCACCGCCCGCAGGCAGGCACGTGAGCAGACCCACGTGGTCAGCGACGCGGCGTTGCGGGGTGTCGTCTCCGCAGCCGACCTCGACATCGACTGGCCCGAACCCGAGCAGGCGCCGCCGGTCTGGAAGGCGCTGCAGCACCGCCGGCACCTCTACCGCTCGGGCGTGCAGTACGGCAGCGATCCCACGCAGGTGCTGGACGTGTGGCGGTCCCGCGACCTGCCCGACGGCCCGGCGCCGGTGCTCGTCTATGTGCCCGGCGGCGCATGGGTGCACGGCAGCCGCATGCTGCAGGGCTACGCCATGCTGTCGCACCTGGCCTCGCGCGGCTGGGTGTGCCTATCCATCGATTACCGGGTGGCACCGCACAACCGGTGGCCCAGCCACATCATCGACGTCAAGACCGCGATCGCCTGGGCGCACGCCAACGTCGACAAGTTCGGCGGCGACCGGAATTTCGTGGCCGTGGCGGGCGCCTCGGCCGGCGGGCATCTGGCCGCACTGGCCGGGCTGACCGGAAGCACTGCCGGCGACCGTGACTTCGCCGACCAGCTGCCGCCGGGCGCTGACACTTCGGTGGATGCCGTGGTGGGGATCTATGGCCGCTACGACTGGGAAGACCGCTCCACCCCGGAACGGGCCGCGTTCGTCGACTTCCTGGAGCGGGTGGTGGTGGGCCGGTCGATGCGGCGCCGGCCCGAAACCTTCCGGCAGGCGTCCCCGATCGCGCGGGTCCACCGGGATGCGCCGCCGTTCTTGATCGTGCACGGCAGCGCCGACAGCGTCATCCCGGTACAGCAGGCTCGTAGCTTCGCCGACCGCCTACAGGCGGTGTCGCACGCCAAGGTCGGGTACCTGGAGTTCCCCGGAGCCGGACACGGTTTCGACATGACCGACGGGGCCCGCACCGGCACGATGAGTACGGCAATCGGTTTGTTCCTCAACCAGATTCACCGCGACCGCACTAATGTGAGGCGCAGACAGATCATCTGAAGCCGCAGCCGTGGCGCCACGGTATGGTCCGTGCATGGAGAGGGGACTGGGGTGAAACGGCTCAGCGGGTGGGATGCCCTCCTGCTCTACAGCGAGACGGCGAATGTGCACATGCACACCCTCAAGATCGCGGTGATCGAGCTGGACGCCGATCGGCAGGGGTTCGACGTCGAGGCCTTCCGCCGGGTGATCCATGGCCGGCTCTACAAGCTGGACCCGTTTCGGTATCAGCTGGTGGACATCCCCGGAAAATTCCACCACCCGATGTGGCGGGAGAACTGCGAAGTCGACCTGGCGTACCACATCCGCCCGTGGTCGCTGCCCGCGCCGGGGGGCCGCCGCGAACTCGACGAGGCGATCGGCGAGATCGGCAGCACTCCGCTGGACCGCAGCCGGCCGCTGTGGGAGATGTACTTCGTCGACGGGCTCGCCAACAACCGGATCGCGGTGGTCGGCAAGATCCACCACGCGCTCGCCGATGGGATCGCGTCGGCGAATCTGATGGCGCGTGGCATGGACCTGGTCACCGGCCCGCAGCCCGAGAGCGACACCTACGAGACCGATCCCGCCCCCACCGGCGGGCAGCTGGTGCGCTCGGCGTTCCGCGACCATCTCCGGCAGATCGGCCGCATCCCGGCGACCGTCGCCTACACCGCGGCCGGAATCCGCCGGGTCCGGCGCAGCACCCGCAAACTCTCCGCTGACCTCACCCGGCCGTTCACCCCGCCGCCGTCCTTCCTCAACCACGTCCTCAGCCCGCAACGCCGATTCGCCACGGCCACCCTGGCCCTGGCCGACATCAAGGAAACCAGCAAGCAGTTGGGTGTCACCCTCAACGACCTGGTGCTGGCGATCGCCGCCGGAGCGCTGCGCACTCTGCTGCTGCGCTACGACGGGACCGCGGATCACCCGCTGTTGGCGTCGGTGCCGATGAGCTTCGACTTCTCGGCCGACCGGATCTCCGGTAACCGGTTCTCCGGGGTGCTGGTCGCGTTGCCGGTCGAGGTGGCCGACGTCCGCGATCGGGTCGCCAAGGCCCGAGAGGCGGCGAACCTGGCCAAGGAGGCCCACCACCTGGTGGGGCCCGAGCTGATCAGCCGGTGGTCGGCCTACCTGCCACCGGCACCGGCGGAGTCACTGTTTCGCTGGCTGTCGGGCAAGGACGGTCAGAACAAAGTGCTCAACCTCAACATCTCCAACGTCCCCGGACCGCGGGAGCGGGGCAGGGTGGGCGGTGCCCTGGTCACCGAGATCTACTCGGTGGGTCCGTTGACCGCCGGCAGTGGCCTGAACATCACCGTGTGGAGCTACGTGGACCAGCTCAACATCTCGGTGTTGACCGATGCGGTCACCTTTGCGGATCCGCACGAGGTGACCACTGCGCTGGTCGATGAGTTCATCGAGATACGCCGTGCAGCAGGACTTTCCGAGCAGCTGACCACGGTAGAGACGGCGATGGCCCCGGCCTAGGTGTTGTGACCTGACACGTTGTTGTCAGGCGGCGAGTCGGGTGATGGGTGGTCTTCCGCCGAGGGCGGAGTGGCCTCGTTGAGT
>NZ_JRMK01000182.1:0-6766 GCF_000972925.1 Mycobacterium sp. UM_Kg1
ACCCGCAGGACCGGGTTGCCGAGCTGGACCGCCAGGGCGTCACCGAAGCGCTGAACTACCCCACACTGGCCAGCCTGGTGGAACATTCCAGTGCTGATGACCCCGAGCTCACCCTCGCCATCATCCACGCGCTGAACCAGTGGATGGCCGAGCACTGGACGTACAACTACCACGGCCGGGTGTTCTCCACGCCGATCATCAACCTCTCCGAGGTCGACGCCGCCCAGCGCGAACTGGAGTACATCCTCGACCAGGGCGCGGTGGTCGCGCTGGTCAAACCCGGCCCGGTCAACGGCATCCGCGGCTGGCGCTCCCCTGCGCTGCCCGAGTTCGACCCGTTCTGGCGTGACGTGCAGGCTGCGGGCCTGCCGATCGTGCTGCACGCCAGCTTCCCGCCACTCGACGACTACGTCGGTCGGTGGGAGCCGCCTTACACGCAGAACTTCATGGCGCAGAGCGCCTTCCGCTGGATGGTGTTGGGGCACCGGGAGATCGCCGACATGATCACCAGTCTGATCTGTCACGGCACCCTGACCCGTTTTCCCGGACTGCGCATCGCCAGCGTGGAAAACGGCAGCTCCTGGATCCGGCCGCTCTTCGATGACTTCGGCGAACTGTACAAAAAGATGCCGCAGAACTTCCCGGAGCACCCGCATGAGGTCTTTCGCCGCAACATCTGGGTCAGCCCGTTCTGGGAGGGCCGCGTCTCCGACGTCGTGGACACCGTGGGATGGGACCGGGTGCTCTTCGGATCGGACTATCCGCATCCCGAAGGCCTGGCCGAGCCGAAAGGGTTCTGGAACTACGCCGAGGGGATGGATGTCCGACGCACCTACGACTTCATGGGCGACAACGCCCGGCGGTTCATGGGGCTGCCCATCGCGAACCCGGATCCCGAAGCACACAAACCGCCCGTGCTCACCGGCTCCTGATCTGACCCCGCCCCGATCAGCGGGCGAGCCTGGCCAGCACGGTGCGAACGCGCGGCGAGACATAGACGGCGAACAGCCCGTTGAACAGATCCTCGCGCAGCCTGGTCAGCGTCGAGGTCTTGATCCGCCAGTCGCCGTCGACCTTTTCGTAGGTCTCGGTGTAGTGGCCGTAGCCGCGCAGATTGATCCCGGGACCGAGGCGCACCACATCTTCCAGCGCCCAGATCCCGTGCGCGGTGGTCGGCGAGTCCAGTTCGATGTCGGGTGCGTGGACCTGGTGAACGGTGGGCTGATCGCGCAGGCTCTTCCGCGTGAAGGCCACGAAGGCGTCGGCTCCGGTGACGACTTTGCCGCCTGCGGCCGAGGTGTCGCCGACGAAGTCATCGGCGAACACAGTGCGCCAGGCCACCCAGTCCTTGGTGTCCAGGTAACGGCAGTAGCGGGATTTCAGGCGCTTGATCGCCTCGATGTCCGCGGCGGCGTCAGTCACGGTTCGTCGCCGGTTCATAGCGCAGCATCGTGACGTCGTGGTCGGGGTAGTCGCAGAACACCGGCTGCACCCGCATTCCGACCGCCAGATCGGCGGGATCGACGTTGACCAGCTCGGTGGAGAACCGCGGGCCCTCATCCCATTCGACGATCCCCAGCAGTTGCGGCACCGCGCCGGCGAAGTGCGGTCCCACCGGCCGGCGGGCCACGGTGAAGGAGTACAACGTGCCCATGCCGGATATCTCGCGCCATTCCAGGTCGTCGGCCAGGGTGCGTGGGGCGCGGACTCGCGGGTAGAACACGTAGCTCTGTGAAGACGGCGAGTACTGGATGACAATCCGGTGCTGCGCCAGCGCATCCCAGAACGGCGCGGTGGTCGGGGTTTTGACCGGCATCGGTCGCTCGAAGCTCATCATCGGCTAGTCCCCTTCCAAAATGAGGGTCGTCTGTTCCGACAGGATTCCGCCGTTGCCCGAGACGAAGGCCCGGTTGCAGTCGGCCACCTGGGCCGCCCCGGCCCGGCCCATGATCTGACGGGTGGCGTCGCAGACGTGGTGCATGCCGCCGGCCAGGCCGGCCTGCCCGAATCCGAGTTGGCCGCCGGCGGTGTTGAGGGGGAAGTCACCACGGAAGGTCAGGTCGTGATCGGCCAGGAACTGCATGCCTTTGCCTTTCTCGCAGAAGCCGGCGTCCTCCAGCGAGAGCACCACGGTGATCGTGTAGCAGTCGTAGATGGAAACCATGTCCATGTCCGCGCGCGTCAGATCGGTCATCGCGAACGCGGTATCGGCCGCCTCACGGATCGGGGTGGTCAACAGGTCGGCGGCGTAGGTCGGGGTTTTGAACGGCACGTGCTCACCGAAACCCCTGATCCACACCGGCCGGTTGCGGGCCCGCTTGGCGATCTCCGCGCTGGCGATCACCACGGCTGCTCCGCCGACGCAGGGCATCACGATCTCCAGCATGTGCAGCGGATCGGCGATCACCGGGCTGGCCAGGACATCCTCGACGGTCAGCGGCGTGTCGCGCCAGATGGCGCCGTCGGTGTGGTTGGCGTTGACACGCTGATCGACCACCAATTTGGCCATCGCCCGTTCGTCGTAGCCGTAGACGGCGCCGTAGCGGGTGGCGACCTGGCCGTAGGGGCCGTTCTGCCCCAGGTTGCCGTAGGGGATCTCGAACTCTGCTTGCGGAGAGCCGAATTGGTTGCTCGACGAGCCGAAGAACATCGCGTCGACCAGCGGCTTGGGCTTGCGTTCCGACATCGGGGTGATGTAGCGGGCGGGCAACGCGCACAGCACCACATCACAGATGCCCAGCTCTATCGCCGCTGCGGCGCGCCACACCATGGCCGCCGCACTGGCCCCGCCCAGGTCGACGAGCTCGGCGAACCGCGCTGGAAAACCGAGATATTCGGCGATCGTGGAGGGAACGAAGATCTCGGACTCGCCCAGGTGCGAGGTGACGATGCCGTTGACCAGCTCACCGGAAAGGCCCGCGTCGCCCAGTGCTGCCGCGCTCAGCTCTGCCCACTGCTCCAGCGTGAACGGGGCCGGCGTCGCCTTGTTCATCCGCTCCGGCGGCAGCTCGACGTAGCCGACGATCGCGGCGTCGCCACGTAGTCCCATGTGGTGTCCTCATCTCATCTGCGGGGTAGGCCGAGGATCATCTGCGCGATGATGTTCAGCTGAATTTCCTTGGTACCGCCTCCGATCAGCTCGGCCGGAGACAACAGATAGGGCTCGACGACGGCCGGGTCGGAGTCCACGACCATGGCCAGGCGCCCGACGGTGGCCAGCGTCGCCCGGAAGGTACGGCGCAGCAGCACGTTCATCGCCACTTTGGCGATGCTCGAGGACGCCGCCAGGCCCGTGCCGTCAAGCATCCTGATGGTCTCGCGCACCCCGAGCGCCCTGATCGCATTGGCGTAGGCGTCCAGTTCGCCCAGCGCGCGCACCGCGTCGTCGCGCGAACGCCCCGCGGCGGCGGCGATGGCCCGTAACGCGACCGCCCGGTCGTTCTCGACGTATGCGCTGATAGCAGTGCGCTCTTGGGCCATCGTGGTGATCGCAAGCTGCCAGCCCTCGGTGGGCCCGCCCAGCAGCATCTCGTCGGGGACGAAGACGTCGGTGAGGAACACTTCGTTGAACTCGGCGACTCCGGTGGCCATCTGAATCGGCTGGACTTCGATACCCGGCGAACGCATGTCGACGACGAAGTAGCCGATACCGCGGTGTTTGGGCGCCGCGGGGTCGGTACGGGCGAGCAGCGCCCCGTAATCGGCGCGCTGGGCCGCCGAGGTCCAGATCTTGTGACCGTTGACAAGCCACCCGCCGTCGACCTTGGTCGCCCGGGTGATCAGCGACGCCAGATCAGAGCCGGCGCCCGGCTCGGAGAACAACTGGCACCAGGCGAGTTCACCGCGCTGGGTGGCCGGAATCAGCCGCTGCGCCACCGGCTCGGACGCGGCGTGGATCAGCGATGGCAGGATCCATTCGGCGATGCCCAGCGACGGCCGGACCAGTCCGGGCCGTTTGGCGAACTCCTCGATGATGATCAACTGCTGCAGGGGGGAGGCAGCCAACCCCCACGGTGCGGGCCATTGCGGAGCGACCAGTCCGGCTTCGGCGATCAGGGTGCGCTGCGGGCCGGTTTCGAAGTGCGGGTAGTCGCCCTGGCGCCCCGGGCCGTCATTGGCCAGAGCCGCAGCGGCGTCGAGCGTTGCGGCGACACCGGCCCGGAACTCGGCCTCGGCGCCGCCGAGATCGACGGCGAAGTCCCGCTGCTGCCCGACCGCCAGTTCACCGAGTCGACGAGCCCAGTCGGTTGCCGCGCCGATCGAGGCGGCGATGCTGGTGGCCCGGCGCCAATACAGGTGCAGATCGTGTTCCCAGGTGAAGCCGATGGCGCCGAACATGGTCAACGTGTCGAACACGGTGTCCGGACAGGGCACGACCGCCGTCAGCGCCGCGGTGGCGGCGGCCATCCGGTGCTGCTCAACGGTGTCGGTGACGGCCCTGAGCGCGTCCCAGGCCGCGGCGCAGGCCAGCTCGGTGTTGACCAGCAACATGGCCGCCTGATGCTGCAGTGCCTGAAACGTGCCGATGGGCACGCCGAACTGCTCTCGGGTGCGCAGATGCGAGGTGGCCGCCCCCACGCACCACCCGGCGATGCCGGCGCACACCGCTGCGGCCAGTCCCACGGCGACGTAGTCCGCGCGCTCGGTGTCCACACCGGCCAGGAAATCGCCGGCGCGCGCCGGGCAATCAACCAAGGTGATGGTGGCCAGGTCGGTGAGCAGGTCGGTCCCGGCCACCGATCTGATCTCCACCGGAGCGCCGAAGGCATCGACCACCGTCCACAGGTCGGTTCCGTCGTCACAGCGGGCGCAGACCAGCAGCAGCCCAGCCGAGCGGGCGCCCGGAATCACCTCGGAGACACCGCTGATCCGCCATCCGTCGCCCGTTCGCGCAGCGGTGAAGTCTGAATGGCCGGCGAGCACCACCGTGGCCGGCGTGCCGGCAGTGAGGGAGCGCAGAAAACGCTCCTGCGCCGGGGTGTCCGCGCCGAGCAGGGCGACTGCTCCGGCGGTCACCGTCGGCAACAACGGCCCCGGCAGCGACACCGCACCCGCGGCCTCGAGGACCGCGGCGGCGTCGTGCAGCCCACCGCCTTGTCCGCCGTACTGTTCCGGGATGTGGACCGCATGAAACCCGTTTGCGACCAGGTCGTTCCACCAGGAAGGCAATTCTCCGCTTGCCAGCGCGTCGAGCGCCTTACGGGTGTCGGCCATCGGGGCGTGCCGGGCGGCGAACTGCCGCAACGAGTCACCGAGCTGGCGTTGTTCGGCACTGAGCGTCACGCTCACGAGCCCTCCTCATGTTCTTCGCGTGCACTCTGGGATTGGATACGCGCAGCGGTCTCGCGGACGGCCGCGCCGAGTTCGGCGACCTCCCCGGCGGTCAGGGTGGCGAAGGGCGCGATTCCCACCGACATGACGGCGGTGCCGTCTGCGTCGCGAACCGGGGCTGAGACACTTGCGACCGGATGGTGCTCACCCAGTGCGAGTTCGTCGGGCAGGTAGTCGACCTCGGTGAGATCGGCGAAAGCGGTGGCGACTCGCGCGGTGATCTCGTCGGGCTCGCCATCGGCAGCCAGGGCTTGCAGCGCCGAGTACACCCGGATGTACTCGCGACTCATCCGGTCGATCGCGTAGCCGCGCCGGCCGACTTCGTCGAGCACGGCGGCCAGCCGGCGCCGCAGCCGCGGCGACGGAGCGCCGAGCCCACTGAGCCAATCCTTCTTGACAGCCGCGCTGGTCCCGGCGATGAACTCGCGGCCGAAGGGCGCCACCAGTGGCATCCGAAATCCGGGCTCGAGCCGCAACCCGGCGATCGACTCCCCGACCGAGTCGATCACCACCACCGTCGCCCCTTGCCGAACGCCGAGAATCGCCTGCCTGCCGACCGCCGCGAAAAGCCGCTGCAACTCGGGCCGGAAGGCCTGCTTGTTGACCGGGCGCGCCAAGGCGGACAGGGCCGGCCCCCAGGAGTATCGCCCGGTGTGCCGGTCGCGCACCAGCCACTGGCGATCGGCGAGGGTCGCCAAGATGGCGTGGCAGGTGCCGTGGCTGATGCCCAGGGTGTGCGAGATCTCCGAGAGGGACCGGTGTCGCTGCGGGTCGGCGGCCAGCAGCTCAAGGATCCGCATCACCCGCTCGGTCGGCGGCGATGACACCGGGCGGCCCTCGCCCACCGCATCGCTCGCGCCGCCCGTCATACTTTCGAAAGTTACGTCGAATAATCGACGCTCGCAAAATCGGCCGGGAAACCTCAGCCGGCGGCGGCGACCCGCGCCCGCTCGCGCACCGAGGCCACCACGCCGCCGTCGTTGAGGATGTCGGTGCCGGTGAGGTAACCCGCCTTGGCGCTGACGCAGAACGCCATCAGTTCGGCCATCTCCTCGGGTGTGCCCCAGCGCGGGACGGCGGCGTCGGCGACCAGTGCGCCGGCGCCGGCGTGCTCCTCCAAGCGGCCCATCTCGGTGTCCACCGATCCCGGCGAGATCGAGACGATCCGCAGACCACGGCCGTTGAACCGCTCGGCCTGCGCGCTGGAATACCAGCGCACGAACGCCTTACTGACCCCGTAGGCGATGCCCGAACGCAACTCCGGCGGCATGGCGTCACACACCGCCGCCATGGCCTCGGCGAACCCGCCGGGGTCCTGCAGCGCCAGCGAAAATCGGTCGGCGGGTATCAACTCCTCCGGCATCAGGTGCGCGGCCATCGATGCGACGTTGACGATCGCGGCCCCCTCGGGCGCCACGGCATAGAAGACCTCGTT
>NZ_JRMK01000183.1:0-6719 GCF_000972925.1 Mycobacterium sp. UM_Kg1
AAGAGACAGGAACAGATCGCCGGCTACGACGAGTTGCTCAGCTCGCTGGTGCAGGCCGCGCTCGCGCGGGTGGGCATGCAGCAGAACACCGACATGCGCAAGATGTCGGCGTGGGCGGGCATCATCGCCGTCCCGACCATGATCGCCGGGATCTACGGGATGAATTTCGACTACATGCCGGCCCTGCACTGGGCATTCAGCTATCCGCTTGTGGTGGGCGGCATGTGTGTGATCTCCGCGGTGCTCTACCGCGCGTTCCGCCGCAACGGCTGGCTGTGAGGCCATCGCACCCCCACCTCCGCGAGCCCTCCCCCGCCCTTCCCGCGAGCAGACACAGAATCGCCCTCTTTGGGCTGTTCTGATGCGATTCTGCGTCTGCTCGCCGAGAAGGCGACGAGAAAGCTAGTGGGGCTGGGATGCGCGACGGTCGGGGTCGAACACGTCCACGCCGTCGGCGCGCCAGGCCTCCCGCATCGCCTCGGCGCCTTTGAGCCGCACCCAGGCGGCCTCCGTCGCGGTGATCGGGGTGGCCGTCAGAAATCGCACCGGTTCCCGCGGGGGCTCCAGCGTCAGCTCGGCGATGTCGCTGTCGCCGAGCAGCACCGCGGTGAACGGCGCCGGGCCCGCAGGCCCGGACCACAACGGTCCCCCGAGGTCGATCAGCGCGTCGGGCGCCAGCACCACCCCTTCGACCACCGGCGCCGCGGCCACGGCGGCGATGCTCCGGGCCAGGCCGGTATCAGACGCCGAAGCACGCAGGTGCACAACGATTTCTGCTCGCGGGCCGTGCACCGGGTCGGCAAGCATATGGCCGGGGTCTCCCATCGGGTGCCGCGAGCAACCCGCCGAGACGTAATGCACCATCCGGTCGGGCCCGGGCCCGAACCGCAACACCTCGATGGGCTCGACACCCAGAAATGTCACCCGGGCGACGTCCGGCTCACCGGCGGCACCGGTGGCGGCGAAGTGCTGCTGTACGTGCTGACGCACCCGATCCAGGTCGTGGGTCACCGGGTGTTCACCGCCCGGCGGGTGCGACGCTGAGGTTCACCCCGGTCTTGGCGTCGAACGCCACCGCCTTGTCCGGCAGCAGTGCCAGTTCGATCGGCTGCCCGCCGGCGGCCTTCGACGCCGAGGGGACCCGGGCCACCAGGCTGGCGTCGGCCGGAGCTCCGGCGGATTCGTTCGGCGTGAAGTACAGGTACTTGTCCGCCCCGAGCGATTCCACCATGTCGACGCGGGCCGTGAAGGTCACCGCATTGCGCCGCCCGGCGTCGTCGAGCAGCGCCGCATCCACCAGGTGCTCGGGGCGCACCCCGATGACGACCTCACCGCCCTGCGGTGCGGGATGCGCAGCGATCATCTGACGAGTCGCCGCATCCAGCGGGACTTCGCCGAACGGTAGGCGGGCGCCGGTGGCGGTCAGGGGGCCGGGAAAGAAGTTCATCGCCGGCGAGCCGACGAATCCGGCGACGAACAGGTTGACGGGACGCTCGTAGAGCTCGTCGGGGGTCCCGATCTGCTGCGCGACGCCGCCCTGCATCACCACCACCCGGTCCCCGAGGGTCATCGCCTCGGTCTGGTCGTGCGTGACGTAGACGGTCGTGATACCCAGCCGGCGCTGCAACCGCGCGATCTCGCTTCGCATCTGCACGCGCAGCTTCGCGTCGAGGTTCGACAGCGGCTCGTCCATCAGAAATGCCTTGGGGTGCCGCACGATCGCTCGGCCCATGGCAACCCGCTGACGCTGGCCGCCGGACAGCTGCGACGGCTTGCGATCCAGCAGGTCGGTCAGGTCGAGGATCTTGGCGACGTCGGCGACCTTCTCGGCGATTTGCGACTTCTTCATCTTGGCCAGGGTCAGCGGGAAGGCGATGTTGCCCCGCACCGTCATGTGCGGGTAGAGCGCGTAGGACTGGAACACCATGGCGATGTCGCGGTCCTTGGGGGCGCGCTCGTTGACGCGCTCGCCACCGATGCGCAGCTCCCCCGAAGTGATCTCCTCCAGGCCGGCGATCATGTTCAGCGTGGTTGATTTTCCGCAGCCGGAGGGTCCGACCAGAATGATGAACTCGCCGTCGGCGATGCTCAGCGAAAGGTCGTTGACCGCCACCGCACCGTCGGGGTAGCTCTTGGTGACGTGGAGGAGTTCGATCTCTGCCATCGGCCTATCCCTTCACCGCGCCGGAGGTAAGTCCCGCCACGATCCGTCGTTGGAAGATTAGAACAAAGGCGATGATCGGCACGGTGATCACCATCGCCCCCGCCGCGATCGATCCGGTGGGCTCCTCGAATTGCGAACTGCCGGTGAAGTTGGCGATGGCCACGGGCGCGGTGACCGAGGCTTTGGTGGCCGTCAGCGACAACGCCAGCAGCAGATCGTTCCAGGCGAAGATGAACACCAGAATGGCAGCGGTGACGATGCCCGGCGCCGCCAGCGGCGCGATCACCTTGCGGAACGCCTGCCCCGGCGTGGCGCCGTCCATCTTGGCGGCCTTCTCCAGATCCCACGGGATCTCGGCGAAGAACGCCGACAGCGTGTAGATCGCCAGCGGCAGTGCGAACGTGATGTAGGGGATGATCAGGCCCAGCCAGGTGTCGAACAGCCCGGTGGCACGTTCGATGTTGAAAATCGGTGTCACCAGGGAGATCTGGGGAAACATCGCGATCAGCAGGGCCGCCCCCACCAGCAGCCGTTTGCCGGGGAAGTCCAGGCGAGCCACCGCGTAGGCGGCCATCGCCCCGATCACCACCGCGATCACCGTGGTGATCAGGCCGATGCCCACCGAGTTGATCAGCGCTGAACCGAAGACGTCACCGGCGAAGATGCCGCGGTAGTTGTCCAGCGTCACCGACGAGGGGATGAACCTGCCGTCCTTGACCGTTGAGGTCGGCTTGAGCGACAGCGACAGAATCCACAACACCGGGACCAGTGCATAGACCAGCACGGCCAGGTCGATGATGACCCACGCGGTGCGGCGGCGAAGACCGGTCATCGCCGGTCCGATCCCGGCGCCGCGGCACCGAACACCTTGACGAACACGAACGCGATCAGCGCCACGCAGATGAAGATCAACACCGAGATCGCCGACCCCAGGCCCACGTTGAATCCTTTGAACAGGTTGTCGTAGCCCAGGATCGACACCGAGCCGGTGTTGTTGGAGCCGTTGGTCAGCACGTAGATGTTGTCGAAGATCCGAAATGCGTCCAGGGTGCGAAACAGCACCGCCACCAGGATCGCCGGTTTCATGATCGGCAACGTGACCGAGACCAGGCGCCGCCAGGGGCCGGCTCCGTCCACCTGCGCCGCCTTGAGCAGGTCCTCGGGCACCAGCGCCAGGCCGGCCAACAGCAGCAGGGCCATGAACGGCGTCGTCTTCCACACCTCGGCCAGCACCACGATGCCCAGCGAGGGCAACTGCTGGGTCAACGGCGCGCTTCCGGTGGGCAGCAGGTCGGCCAGATACCCGGTGCCCGGCGTCCAGGCGTAATACCAGCTGTAGGCGGCGGCGACCGTGACGATGCCGTAGGGCACCAGCACCGCGGTGCGCACCATTCCCTTGGCGAACAGACTGCGGTGCATCACCAGCGCCAGCGCCAGGCCGAACACGAACTCGAAGGCCACCGAGACCACGGTGATCCCCAGCGTCACCGCGAACGCGGTCCACCAGTAGGAGTCGGTCAAGGTGGTCTGGTAGTTGGCCAGGCCGACGAAGGCGGTGTCCTGCGGGGTGGCAAGGTTGTAGCGCTGCAGGCTCAACCAGATCGCGTAGCCGATCGGGTACGCCGTCACCGCCAGCATCAGGATCACCGCGGGGGCGACCAGCAACACCGCCAGCCGGCGCTGTGAACGGACGTCGTCGACCCGCGTCACGGGATCAGCCCCTTGCCGTCGATGGCCTTTTGCACCTGCACGGCCAAGTCGTCGGCGGTGCGCTCGGGGTCGATGACGCTGATCGGCGCCAGCGTCGCCGATATCCGGGTCGACACCGCCTGATACACCGGCGTCGCTGGGCGCACCGCGGCGTCGGTGAGCTGCTGG
Source organism: Mycobacterium sp. UM_Kg1 (assembly GCF_000972925.1). NCBI lineage: Bacteria > Bacillati > Actinomycetota > Actinomycetes > Mycobacteriales > Mycobacteriaceae > Mycobacterium > Mycobacterium sp. UM_Kg1. The sequence continues at coordinate 4,043 of NZ_JRMK01000183.1, forward strand.
CGGATCACGTTGTGCTGTGGATATTTCTGCTGGAACTGCGGGTCGTCGTAGACCGAGGCGCGCACCGCGGGCAGGCCGCCCTCGATCGCCAGATACTTCTGGTTGGCAGCACCGCGCAGGCAGCGCACCGCTTCGAAGGCCTCGGCGCGATGCCGGGTGGTCCGGGCCACCGCCAGGTTCAGCCCGCCGAGCGTCACCTTGGCCGGGTGGCCTTCCCGCACAGCCGGATACGGCGCGAAGCCCAGCACCGAACGACTGGCGTCGTAGGCGAGCCGATACTGCTCCTCGGTGGGTTTGAACGCTCCGCCCTCGACGCTGCCGGCCAGCTCCGGGCGCCCCTGCAACGGCAGGAAACCCACCCCGCCTTTGACCGCGTTCTCCAGCATTGACGGCAACACGAACGGCCAGTTGACTTCCAGCGCCGCCCGGCCCTGCTCGAACGCCAGCCGGGCGGTGGCCTCATCGGTCTGGGTGACCGACGGGTCGGCGCCGGGCGCGGTCGCCACCGCCTTCATGACCCGCAGCGCGGCGACGGTGGCGGCCCGGTGTTCCTCGGTGTCGACGAGGGTGACGGTCTTGCCGTCATCGCTGAGGACCCGGCCGCCCGCGCTTTGCAGCAGGGTGTTGAACCACACCACCAGACCCTCGTACTGCTTGGCCTGCACCGCGATCCAGCTGGGCCCGCCCGCGGCGTGCAGCCGCGTCGCCTCGGCCACCATCTCATCCCAGGTGGCCGGCGCCGACGCCATCAGATCCGGCCGGTACCAGAGCAACTGGGTGTTGGTGACGATGGGCGCGGCGTAGAGCCGCTCATGCCACCGGGCGCTCGCGAGCGGACCGGGCAGGGTGTCCTCGACGGCGTCGCCTTCGGCTTTGCCGGCCGGGTCGTCCGACAGCGGCAACGCCCAGCCGGCCTCGGCGAATTCGGCAGTCCACACCACATCGAGGCCCATCACGTCCAGGGTGCGGTCGTTGCCGGTGAGCCGCCGGGCCAGTTGCAGGCGCTGATCGTCGGCGGCTCGCGGCAGACTGAACTGCTGCACCCGATACCGGCCACCGGCCTGTTCGGTGCAGCGCGCCGCGATGACGCGGAAGGTCGCGGTGTCGTTGGCCGGGGTGTAGACGCTGATCACCGGGACACCGGCGGACGAGTCCGGCGATCCACAGGACGAGCCCGCCGACGCCACGGTCAGCGCGATCAGCCCGGCCGCGCCCAGCCGGCCCACGCGACCGCGCCGACTCCCCACGCCACCCGCCTCCCGTTGCCGTTCCGTGCCACGACGGTAAGGCCGTCCGCGGGCGCTACGCAAACACCGCAGCCGCTACAGCGTCAGCTTCGCCAGCAGATCCCGGCCCTGCTCGGCGCTCTGCGGGTCGCACAGCACGTCATAGCGTCCCGCGACCAGCTGCATGGTGGAGCTGAAGTCCCTTGTACCCCGGGCCATCGCGTAGGGCACCGACGAGGTGATCAGGCCGAAGAACACCCCGGCGATCAAACCCGTCACCAGCGCCTGGGTCGGGTTGGCGCTGAAGATTCCCAGCACCAGACCGATGAACAGACCCAGCCAGGCGCCGCTCAACACCCCGCCGCCGAGCACCTTGGGCCAGGTGAGCCGGCCGGTGACCCGCTCAACCTGCATGAGGTCGACGCCGACAATGGTCACCTGATGGACGGGGAACTCCTGATCGGACAAGTAGTCCACCGCTCGCTGCGCCTCGGCGTAGGTCGGGTAGGACCCGATCGGCCAGCCTTTCGGCGGCGTCGGCAGCCGGGCCGGATCACGACGAGCGGGCGCTCCGGCCGCGCCGAGCGGATCGGGACGCTGTCCGGGCTGGAAGGGGCTGGTCATGGGAATTCTCTCTCCTCGCCCCGAGAAGCGGCTGTCGGACGACAAGCCGGTCGCGGCGCATCGGCTAGGTTGAACAGCATGACAGCTCCCGGCGGGGATTCTGAACAGAATCCACGAGGCAATCCCAACCAGCCCTGGGCCAACCCGGGTGCTGTCGGGCCCGATCAGGGCGGCTGGGCTTACCCGTCGGGCTTCGAGGGCTATCCCCCCGGACCGGCGTACCCCGCGCCCGGATTCCCGCCGCCCCCGGCCGGCGGCGGCTTCCCGCCACCCCCGCCCACCAGCGGCTATCCGGCTGTGCCGCCGCCCGGCAACTACCTGCCGCCCGGCGGTTATCTGCCTCCCCCACCGCCCGCGCCCGGCGAGTACCCGGCACCCGGCGGGCCGGTCGGTTACCCGCCGCCGGGCTACGCCCCGGGTTACCCGCCGGCGGGGTACGGCGCGCCGTATTCCGGCGGCTACCCCCTTCCGGGCCAGGCGCAGAAGACCAACGTCCTGGCCGTCACCTCCCTGGTGCTGGCCCTGCTCGGACTGGTGTTCTGGCCGCTGGCGCTGGCCGGGGTCATCGTGGGCGTCGTCGCGCTGAACCAGATCAGGTCGACCGGTGAGGCCGGGCACGCCCTGGCGGTGGCTGGCACCTCGATCGCCGGCGTGGCGATGATGCTCTCGTTCGTCCTGGCGATGATCGCCCTGAACTAGTCGCGCTCGCGATCGCCGCCGGCCCCACGGCGGCGACACTGCGCTAGGTGTACTGCCCAGACAGGTTGGTTGAGGAAGTGTGACGACTCGCTGTAGCGGTCGTTGAACGGGGAAGGTCTCCCGTCGTG
>NZ_JRMK01000184.1:0-6688 GCF_000972925.1 Mycobacterium sp. UM_Kg1
GGTTCCAGCTTCGCCTCTCCTGCGTCGAGCCTCGCTGAACCGCCCGGTGAATCAGGCGATTTCGTAGTCCTCCAGCAGAAAGTGGGCGCCGTCGCGCACCGCGTTGCGCACCGTGGTGAACCACAGCAAGGTCGCTTCGCCGCTGGTATTGAAGCAGTGGGACCGTGACCCGGCGCAGCTGCCGGCGGCCTACCGGTGGACGAGTCGGCCCGTATGGGCCGTTATGGTTAGGCGCTTGATTCAGCTGTTGCCTACCACCGAGAGACGTCCTGTTGAGCGAAATTCGCCACCCTGCGGCATCCAGATCGATCGGTCTGCTCGGCGTCGGGGCTGCTCGCCCGGCCCGGGTGGTCACCAATGACGAGATATGCGCGCGTATCGACTCCTCCGACGAATGGGTCTATTCCCGGACCGGGATCAAGACGCGCCGCTTCGCCGGGGACACCGACACGACGCTGAGCCTGGCCGTCGAGGCCGGCCGCGGGGCGCTGTCCCAGGCCGGTGTCGACGGGTCCGGGGTCGGCGCGGTGATCGTGGCGACCAGCACCAACTTTCGGCAAACGCCGTCGTGTGCGCCCGCGGTCGCAGTCGCCCTGGGTGCGAAAGGTGTCCCCGCCTTCGACGTGGCCACCGGCTGTGCGGGATTCGGCTATGCGCTCGGGGTGGCAGCGGATCTGTTGCGCGGCCGCACTATCGACAGCGCGGTGGTCATCGGCTCGGAGGTGCTCTCGCGGACCATCGACATGGACGATCGCTCGAACTGCTTCATCTTCGGGGATGGCGCCGGTGCGGTTGTGCTTGGCGAGATGACGGCCAACGGCATCGGACCGACGGTCTGGGGCAGCGACGGCGAGAACTGCGAAGCGATTCGCCAGGACATCGACTGGATCAGCTACACCGAGGCGCCGGAGGGTCCCCGGCCGTATCTGCGCATGGACGGCAATGCGGTATTCCGTTGGGCGGCCTTCGAGATGAGCGGGGTGGGGCAGCGCGCCATTGCGGCGGCCGGACTGCAGCCGCACGACATCGATGTCTTCATTCCGCACCAGGCCAACTCCCGGATCAACGCGCTGATCGCCAAGAGCCTTGAGCTTCGTCCCGACGTGGTTGTCGCCAACGACATCGAGAACAGCGGCAACACCTCGGCGGCATCCATCCCGCTGGCCATGGAGCAGCTGCTGTCCGGCGGCCTCGCCAAGTCCGGCGACCTGGCCCTGCTGCTGGGATACGGATCGGGTCTGAGCTACGCGGCCAGCGTCGTCGCGCTGCCCTGATCAGCGGGTTTCGCCCAGCAGTCGCAGCGCCGCGTCGACCGCCAGCGCCGGGACGTCCAGGGTCTTGGATGCCAGATCGTGGCGGGCGCCGGTGATCTCGACGACGTCGTGCGGCGCGGGAATGAGCGCGGCGGCGGCGCGGATCTCCGCGCAGGTGCCGAAGCTGTCGGAGCTGCCGTGCGTGAACACCGTCGGCGCGCCGATCTGGGGCAGATGCTCGGTGCGGGTGCGTTCCGGCTTACCGGGTGGGTGCAGCGGATAGGAGAACAGCGTCAACAGGTCGACGCGTGCGTCGCCGGCGGCCACCACCATCGAGGTCTGCCGGCCGCCGTAGGAATGACCGCCGGCGATCAGCGGACCGTCGGCCAGGGCGCGGGCGTATCCGATCGCCTCGGTGATCCCATCTCGATCCCCGGCACCGGACCCCGACGGCGGGCCTTTGGGGCGGCGTCGCCGGAACGGCAGGTTGTAGCGGATCGCCAGGAATCCGCGGCGCGACCATTCGTCACACAGCCGCTGCAGCATCGGTGAATCCCGGTCGCCCCCGGCGCCGTGGGTCAGCACCACCACGCCGGTGGGGGTGCCGGCCGGGTGATGGGCGACCCCGGCCAGTTCCGGCAGTTCTTCGCAGCTCATAAGCCGTCGAGCCCCAGGCGGAACAACGGTGAGACGGGGCCGTGCCCGCGGCCCAGCGGGTATGCGGCGCGCAGGCACTCGGTCACCCAGCGTTTGGCGAACGCCACCGCCTCGGGCACGCTGAACCCGTGGGCCAGCGCGGCCGCCGAAGCCGCTGCAAGGGTGTCGCCGGCGCCGTGGTCGTCGGCGGTGGCCACCCGCGGGCCGGGGAACTCCAGGAAATCGGTGCCGTCATAGAGCAGGTCCGGACTGTGCTGCGCCGACGGCAGATGCCCCCCTTTGACCAGTGCCCACTGCGGCCCCAGCGCATGCAGCGCGCGTGCGGCCGCACGTTGGGTGGCGGCGTCCACTACCTCGATGCCGACCAGCAGCCGCACCTCGTGCAGGTTGGGGGTGACCAGAGTTGCCAAGGGAAAAAGCTTGTCGCGCAGCGCATCCAGTGCCGATTCGGCCAGCAGTGCATCGCCGTGCATGGACGCCGAAACCGGATCGACCACCAGGGGGACCGTCATGCCCAGTTCCCGCCAGGTGTCGGACACCGCGGTGATGATCGGCGCGGAGGCCAGCATGCCGGTCTTGGCGGCCTGGATTCCGATGTCGGGCACCACCGCGGCGATCTGGGCGGCGACGGTGTCCGGCGGCACCTCGTGAAAGCTTTTGACTCCCAAGGTGTTTTGGACGGTCACTGCGGACACCGCGACGCAGGCGTGAACCCCGAGCAGCGCACAGGTACGCATGTCGGCCTGTATGCCGGCTCCGCCGCCGGAATCCGAGCCGGCGACGGTGAGGATGCGTACCGGGGTGGCCCCGGGCGGGGCCAGTGGCAGAAACCCCACTAGGAGGAGATGGGCAGGTACACCCGGTTGCCGTGGTCGGCGAACTCGGCTGACTTCTCGGCCATGCCCTGTGCGATGGCGGCGTCGATGTCCTCCTGCGACTGCAGCCCGTGCTCGCTGGCGTAGTCGCGGACATCCTGGCTGATACGCATGGAGCAGAACTTCGGGCCGCACATCGAGCAGAAGTGCGCGGACTTGGCCGGCTCGGCGGGCAGTGTCTCGTCGTGGTACTCGCGTGCGGTGTCGGGGTCCAGGGACAGCGCGAACTGGTCATACCACCGGAACTCGAAGCGCGCCTTCGACAGTGCGTTGTCACGCTCCTGGGCGTGCGGGTGTCCCTTGGCCAGGTCGGCGGCGTGCGCGGCGATCTTGTAGGCGATCACCCCGTCCTTTACGTCCTTGCGGTCGGGCAGCCCCAGGTGCTCCTTGGGGGTGACGTAGCACAGCATCGCGGTGCCGGCCTGGGCGATGATGGCGGCGCCGATCGCCGAGGTGATGTGGTCGTAGGCCGGTGCGATGTCGGTGGCCAGCGGTCCCAGCGTGTAGAACGGTGCCTCGTCGCACCATTCCTCTTCCAGCCGGACGTTCTCGACGATCTTGTGCATCGGGACATGGCCCGGGCCCTCGATCATCACCTGCGCGCCGCGGGATTTGGCGATCTTGGTCAGCTCGCCCAGGGTGCGCAGCTCGGCGAACTGGGCTTCGTCATTGGCGTCGGCAATCGAACCGGGCCGCAGCCCGTCGCCGAGGGAGAACGTCACGTCGTAGCTGGCCAGAATGTCGGCCAGTTCCTCGAAGTGGGTGTACAGGAACGACTCCTGATGCCGCGACAGGCACCACGCCGCCATGATCGAACCGCCGCGCGACACGATCCCGGTGACCCTCTTGGCGGTCAGGGGCACATAGCGCAGCAGTACCCCGGCGTGCACGGTCATGTAGTCCACGCCCTGCTCGCACTGCTCGATCACGGTGTCGCGGTACAGCTCCCAGGTCAGTTTGGTCGGGTCGCCGTTGACCTTCTCCAAGGCCTGGTAGATCGGCACGGTCCCGATCGGCACCGGCGAGTTGCGCAGGATCCACTCGCGGGTCTCGTGGATGTCCTTTCCGGTGGACAGGTCCATGACGTTGTCGGCGCCCCAGCGGGTTGCCCACACCAGCTTGTCCACCTCTTCGGCGATCGAGCTGGTGACTGCGGAGTTGCCGATGTTGGCGTTGATCTTCACCTTGAACGCCTTGCCGATGATCATCGGCTCCAGCTCGGGGTGGTTGTGGTTGGCCGGGATCACCGCCCGCCCGCGGGCCACCTCGTCGCGAACCATCTCGGCGGGAAAGCCCTCGCGGGCGGCGATGAAGGCCATCTCGGCGGTGATCTCGCCGGCTTGGGCCCGCTGCAGCTGAGTGCCCCGGTCCCGCACCACCCCCGGGCGCGGCGGCAGGCCCCGGTGCAGGTCGATGTCGGCATGAGCGTCGGTGTAGGGACCCGAGGTGTCGTAGACGTCGAAGTGCTCACCGGTGGTCAGGTTGATCCGCCGAAACGGCACCTTCATGACGACGCCGCCGGGGGCTTCGATCTCCCGGTAGACCTTCTCGCTGTAGGGGATGGGCCCGGTGGTCACCTGCGGCTGAACTGCGACATCAGTCATGGTCTTCCTCTCCCTTGCCGGAATTACCCGGTCAGGTTCGTACGGTCGACGGCTCGGGCCGTCCTCTCAGCGCACCGGTTGCGCTCCCGCGGTTGTGTGGTGTGTGCACTGCGATCCGTGCACCTGCCACGCTATCTCAGCCGGGCAGCCTGCGTAAGGCGCTGTGCGGGGTGCTGAGCGAGGAAGCCGGCCGGGAATTAGGCAACTGATCATTTGCTTAGCTAATATATGCGCTCACGGTATAGGAAGCTGGGAGAGTCATGACGGCGCAGATCGAGCGGGAGAGCCTCGACGCCGGGGATCCGGGCGCTGTCGCCGAACAGGCCGCCGCCGGTCGCCGCCTGCGCTTGGACCGCGACCACCCCCGATACAAGTGGATCGCGTTGTCCAACACCACGTTGGGCGTACTGCTGGCCACCATCAACGGCTCGATCGTGCTGATCTCGATGCCGGCCATCTTCCGCGGGATCGGGCTGAACCCGCTGGAACCGGCGAACGTCAGCTATTTGCTGTGGATGCTGATGGGCTATCTGCTGGCCTCGGCGGTGCTGGTGGTGTTCTTCGGCCGGCTCGGCGACATGTTCGGCCGGGTGCGGATCTACAACCTGGGTTTCGTGGTCTTCACCGTCGCGGCGATAGCGCTGTCGATCGACCCCTTCGACATGGGCCGCGGCGCCCAGTGGCTGATCGGGTGGCGGGTGGTGCAGGGCGTCGGCGGGGCGATGCTGATGGCGTCGTCGTCGGCGATCATCACCGACGCGTTCCCGGCCAATCAGCGCGGCATGGCCCTGGGGGTCAACCAGGTGGCCGCGGTCGCCGGCTCCTTCGTCGGCCTGCTGATCGGCGGCGTCCTGTCGGAATGGGACTGGCGTGCGGTGTTCTGGGTGGGGGTGCCGATCGGTGTGCTGGGCACCGTCTGGTCCATGCGATCCCTGCACGAACTCGGGGAGAAGGCGCGGGCGAAGCTGGACTGGGCGGGCACCGTGACGCTGGGCCTGGGGCTGACGGTGGTGCTGACGGCCATCACCTACAGCATTCAGCCGCACGGATCTTCGCCGACCAGTTGGACGAGCCCGGTCGTGCTGGGTGCGCTGGTACTGGGCGTGGCGCTGTTGGTGCTGTTCTGCTTGATCGAACTTCGGGTTGCCGCGCCCCTGCTCGACGTACGCCTGTTCGCCGTTCCGGCGTTCGGCATGGCCAACGCGGCCGGCCTGTTGGCGGCGATCGGGCGCGGCGGCCTGCAGTTCATGCTGATCATCTGGCTGCAGGGCATCTGGCTACCGCTGCACGGCTACAGCTATGAATCCACCCCGTTGTGGTCGGGCATCTATCTGCTGCCGATGACCGTCGGATTCCTGCTGGCCGGTCCGGTGGCCGGTTCGCTGGCGGACCGCCGCGGTGCCCGCCCGTTCACCGTCGGCGGCATGGTGCTGATGATGGCGACGTTCGTGGGGCTGGTGCTGCTTCCGGTGAACTTCGACTACCGGGTGTTCGCGGCGCTGGTGTTCCTCAACGGGCTGGGCGGCGGGATCTTCACCGCGCCCAACAGCGCCGTCATCATGTCCAGCGTGCCGGCCGCTCAGCGTGGCGCGGCCTCCGGTGTGCGGGCCACCTTCTTCAACGCCGGCACGTCGCTGTCGATCGGGATCTTCTTCTCGCTGATGGTGGTCGGCCTGGCCAACACGCTGCCGGTGGCTCTGGACGCCGGGCTCCAGCAACAGGGGGTGCCCGCGGGTGTCGCCGAGCAGCTGGCCGACACCCCGCCGGTGGGCAGCCTGTTCGCCGCGTTTTTGGGCTACAACCCGATCGCCGAGCTGCTGGGGCCGTCCGGAGCGCTGGGGCAGCCCGGCGTCGACGCCGCCACCCTGACGGGGCAGAGCTTCTTCCCGCAGTTGATCTCCGGACCGGTCCACGCCGGGCTGGGTGTCGTCTTCACCGCCGCTGCGCTGATGATGCTGCTCGGGGCGCTCGCATCGTTGCGCACCCCCGGCCGCTACGCCTTCGAACCGGTGCGCCTGCAAAGCTGAAACGGCGTGGGGCGACCCGCAAAAACCACCCGTGGGGCGCCCGGAATACCGCAGGTGCAACGCCGGGGTGTCGGTTGGGCAACGGTGTGCCGAGACTCACCGGTGTCGAGTTGACCGGGCCTGGTGCGTGGTGCACTATGGACAGCGCAAGCACCTCGTTAGGTGAGGCGTCTGCACGGACACAGGCCACTGACCCCGAACGTCGAAAGACGCCCCGGGTCAGGACAGCTCCTCCCGGATTAAGGGTTGAGCCCAAGTGGCTTCCCGAATGG
>NZ_JRMK01000185.1:0-6594 GCF_000972925.1 Mycobacterium sp. UM_Kg1
CTCAATGGCCAGTCCGGCGGTGGTGGCCAATCTGATTCTGCCCGCTGACATCTCCTGGGAAGGTGGCGCGCAGGCGGCCGGCCCGGTCGACCCCGTCCCGGCTGCCGCCCCCGACGCCCGGGCCGTCGCCGATATCGCCGCCATACTGGGCAGCGGCGAGCCGGCGGCCCTGCTCATCGGTGGACCGGCCGCCGGCGCGGTGCGGGCCCTGGAGGCCACCGACCGGATCGCCGCGGCGACCGGCGCCCGCGCCCTGGTCGAGACGTTCCCGACCCGGCTCGTCCGTGGCGCCGGGGTCCCGGCGATCGATCGGCTCGGTTACCTGGCCGAGCAGGCCGCCTACCAACTCGACGGCATCAAGCACCTGGTGGTGGCGGGCACCCGGGCGCCGGTTTCGTTCTTCGCCTACCCCGGCAAGCCCAGCGACCTGGTACCCGAGGGCTGCGTCGTGCACAACCTGGCCGGCCTCGAGACCGACGTGGTTGCCGCACTGGAACAACTGGCCGACGCGGTGGCCGCCGGCGTGCCGTCGCGGCCCGCACCGGCCGCCGTCCCGGACCTGCCGAGCGGACAGCTCACCCCGCAGAACTGGGTGCAGGTGATCGGAGCGCTGCTGCCGGAGAACGCGATCATCTCCGACGAGTCGAACACCTCGGGACTGATGCTGCCCGCGGTCACCGCCGGCTCTCCGCGCCACGACGTGCTCACGCTCACCGGCGGCGCCATCGGGCAGGGCCTCCCGGTCGCCGTCGGTGCGGCCGTGGCCGCGCCGGACCGGCCGGTGATCGCGCTGGAAGCCGATGGCAGCGCGGCCTACACCATTTCCGCGTTGTGGACCATGGCGCGCGAGAACCTGAACGTGACCACGGTGCTGATCAACAACAGCGCCTACGCGATCCTGCGCCTGGAACTGGCCCGGGTGGGCGCCGAGGACGAGGGCGGAGGCCACGGCCCCAAGGCGGAGGCGCTGCTGGACCTGTCGCGGCCGAACATGGACTTCGCGAAGATCGCCGAGGGATTCGGGGTGCCGGCGACGGTCGCCACCACCTGCGAGGAACTTGCCGAACAATTCAGCAGGGCAGTGGCCGAACCGGGCCCCCATCTGATCGACGCGCGGATTCCGACCCTGTTCTGAGGCGGCCGGTCGGTGCGGTGACCGGCGGGCGCCGCGGCGTCAGTTGACGCTCTGGCCGCCCGTCACCCGATTCGCGGCGAACGTCGCGGCCTCCACGGCCTTGCCGTCCTGGACATACATCAAGTGCGGGACGACGCTTCCGCTGTCCTCGCAGTAGATGTCGCCGGCCAGGCAGAAGTCGATGGTCTTCGGCTGGTAGGACGAGGCCAGGACCGGCAGCGGACCGCCCCACAGCGACATGGAGTAGGGGCTCGACGGCGGGCCGAACAGCGCCACCGCAACCACATGGTTGGCGGCCGAAGCCGGCAAGGCGTTGCTGGACATCGCGATGACGCTGGCTCCCTGGGAGTAGCCGCCGAGCACCAGCTTGGTGTTGGGGCAGTTGGCCATCGTGGCCTGAATGTGGGCGGTGGCGTCCGCCTCGCCGAGGACTGCGCTGTTGCGGTAGTCGGTGCTCGCCGGGTAGTTCACCGGGTACACGCTGACATCCCGATCGGCCAGCTGGTCGCGGAGCGCCCCGACGAACGCGTCGCCGACGTCGCCCAGGCCCACGGGCTGGCCCGAGCCGCGGGCGAAGACCACCTCGGTGTCCGGGCACGGCTCAGCGGCGGCCGACGGAATACCCGCCGGCGCGGTCACCAGGGCTCCGGTCAGCATGGCCGCGGCGGCGAAGGTGCGAACAGCGTCACGCGAAGTCATCCCTAAATGCTGACACGTCCCAGTGCCGCCGGTGGCCCGCGGGTGGGGCACCGACGCCCCACCCGGCCCTCCTCGTGGGGTGAATGCCGTGCTCAGAGCCGGTTTGCGGCGTAGGCCGCGCCCTCGTCCGCGATGCCGTCGTAGGCGCCGGGTGCGTGCGCGGAGAAGTTCAGACCTTCCGAACAGACCGGATCTTCGGGCGCGCACAGCTGGATCGTCTTAGCGGCATAACCGGGCCCGATGGTCAGGGGCGGCTGGCCCAGGAAGCTCATGGCGCGGTCGTTCGGCGTTCCGAAGAGCACCACGGCGGCGACGTGGTCGGCCACCTCCGGGGGCATCGGCCGCGGGACGTCATTGCCGTCCACCCCATCGGGGATTGCGTTGGCGGTGGCGAAGCCCATCACCGCGGCGCCCTGCGAGAAGCCGCCGAGCACCATCTTGGTCTGGGGGCAGTTCGCCGCGGTGCCCTCGATGTGGGCGGCGGCGTCGCGGATGCCCTGAATGCCGGTCGGCCAGTCACTGGTGGCCGGGTAGTCGATCGCGTAGACATCCACCGGCCGATCCGGCAGTCGGGTCCGCAGCGCGTGGACGAATGCGTCCCCGGTCGGGCCGAGTCCAGGTAGCTCGCCGGTGCCTCTAGCAAACAAAACCTGAACATCGGGACACGGTTCGGCGAAGGCGGGTGCAGGGGTGGTGGCGGTGCTGTGCAGCAGCCAGGTGAGGGCCAGAACAACACCGAGGGAGCGAAGGGTCCGACGTTGGTTCATCGCTACATGTTGGCATAAGAACCCGTATCTCGCGACGCAGACAGCCTGGCAGGGGCGATTTTCAACGGATGTTAACCGGCCTGCTGGCGGCACGCTGAGTAGGCCATGTTGAGGATCTGAACGGTGGCTGAGATGGGCGGGGAACTGCTCGGTTACGCGAATATGTCCGAATTGTGTCAGTCGGATTGCCGGACCAGATGACTCCCAGAGCAAACTCGCAAGGGCTGGCCGAATGGCCCTGACGGGGCCACGCTCGGCGTCACTGCGTCGCGCGCCGGCAACGCTGACCCAGCGATCACCCGGACACCCGGGGAGCGGTGCGCACGGTTGGACGCGGCCGGCACCAGTGGGCGCCGGATCGTTCGAGCCGCCGCCGGGGGAGTTCTCCGGCGCACCAACGGTGCTGCAATGCGAGGTATATCGGATGGTCCTCGATAAAATTGCGCGACCGGTGCGTTCTGATGGCCGGGCAACACCGGGGATGGGACACGATGGCGCAAGAGACAGGCCCAGCGTTGGGGATGTCCGTGGGGGCGAGCACATTGGCGGCCGTCACCGCCGATCACGCGATCACCCGCCGGCCCGTGCTGACACTGTTCCGGGACCGGCCGTCCCAGGTCGGTATGCCGTCGGAGAACCCGTCGGCGAGTTCCGAACTTCGCGACCGCGGCCTGGTGGTCAGCGACTTCGTGGATCGCGTCGGCGGCGACCGCCCGGTGGTGGCGAGCGACGGCTCCACCCACCGCCCCGAGCAGTTGCTCGCCGACGCTCTGCACGCCCTGGCCTATGCCGTGACCGAGGGGCGTCCGATGCCGCCCGCCGTGGCCGTCACCCACCCCGCGCACTGGTCGCCCGAAGCGGTCGCGGCACTGCGCACCGCGCTGGGACGGGTCTCCCAGTTCGCGCAGCACCAGGTGACACTGATGTCGGATGCTGCAGCGGCCCTCACGGCGCTACAAGCGAATCCGGGCTTGCCGGAGCAGGGGATCATCGCGGTGTGCGACTTCGGGGGCAGTGGAACCAACCTCACCCTCGTCGACGCGGGCCGCGATTTCGCGCCGATCAGCACCACTCGGCGCGTCACCGTCTTCTCCGGCGACGTGATCGATCAGGCACTGCTGGACCATGTGGTGGCCGACCTCGGTGGCAACGGCGACGGTCCACCGACGGTGGGGTCGCTGACCCGGCTGCGCAGTCAGTGTCGGGACGCCAAGGAACAGCTGTCCGCAGAGACAGTGGCCGAGCTTGCCGGCTTTCACGGCGGCGTGTGGCTGACCCGCGTGGAACTCGACGAGGCCCTGCGTCAACCGCTGGAGGGCATGTTCACGGCGTTGCAGAGCGCCCTGGACGACAACGAGGTCAGGCCGGATGCGCTGTCTGCCATCGTGTCGGTCGGGGGTGGGGCGAACATTCCCGCGGTCACGACCGGCCTGGCGCAACGCTTCGGGGTGCCCGTCATCAGCTCGCCGCGACCGCAGTTGACAGCGGCCATCGGCGCAGCGCTGAGCGTCGCCGGCAACGTTGTGGCCCTTCCGAAGAAGACGCCGCCACCGCAGGCGCCGCACCAGTTCCCCGAGCCGGTCCCGCCCCCGGCCCAGGAGCCGCCGCCGGTGGCGGTCGACACGGCCCCGGACCCCGGACCGCAGGCGTGGGCACCGCCACCGCAATCGCCACCACCACCGCCGCCACCTCCTCCTCCTCCTCCTGTGGAACCGGTCCACTCGGCTGCCGTTGCGCCGCGCCCACCGGTGGTGGCCGAGCCCGAGCTGCCGGGCCGGCCCGATGGCGCGCAGTGGTATCGGCGGCCGGTCCCGGTGGTGATCCTGGCCGCGCTGGCCGCCATCGTGCTGGGCACGGTCGCGGTGCTGGTCCTGCGGCACGCCGCCGACACCGGACCCGCCCCCAGCGAGCTCAGTACCACGCTGTCGTCCACCACCACCGCACCCCCGCCGGCATACGAGCCGCCGCCGGCATTCGCGCCCAGCCCCGAAGCCGTCGTGCCGCCCCTGCCGGAGCTACTGCCGCCGCCCGAATCCAGCGAAAGCCCGCTGGTTCCCTAACACTGCTTGGCCAAGACCACCAGCGCCAACGGAATCTGCACCTGCTGAGGGCTGTTCGCGAGTCGAGCGGCAAGGCAGGCCTGGAGGTGCCGCAGCACATCGGCCGTCGCCGGGTCGCGGGCCCGCCCGGTCACCGCCGCGGCCAGTGCCGGCGCGATCGCGGCGCTGATGAGCGCGGCCCAGCGGGCGCCGAGTGCGCCGGCATTCCCGTCGAGCACATACTGGTCCCAGAACCGGTCCTCGGCGTCGAAGACCTCCAGGCGCTCGATGGTCAGGGACTCGAACCGGCCCCCGGGCGCAAACGGCGCGCGCAGTTCCTTCTCGGTGCGGCCAAGCGCCCGGATCGACACCCGGGCGATCTCGTCGGCAGTCAGCCGCCCCTCGGCCATGTGCTCATCGAGAACCGCGGCAATCGCATCGAGCAGCGGCGAGTATCCCGAGCGGCCCGCGGCGTCGACCGCCGGCGTCAACACCAGCAGCTTGCCGCCCGGACTCAGTTCCCGGCCCCGGAACGCCACGAAGTCATGCCAATCCTGCGCCGCCTGCCGCACATAGGCGCGCCGCGCGGCGTCGTCGGTGAGCTCGCAGATTGCGGGCAGCCCCGTGACAGGCCGGACCAGCCACATTGTCGCCCAGGATGACCAGCCCAGGGTGACGCTCTGCGAGGGCATGATCTGCGCGAAGTATGACCGGCCGACCGCCGAGGGGAAGCTGGCGGTGTCCGTGCGGGCATAGCTGTCGGGATGCTCGGCCAGCGTGGTGAACAGTGCGCTGAAATCGTTGTCCGGCAGGTCCGTATGTGCCACCAGGACGGCATGGTCGGACCGGGTGCGCCGGCGCAACGCCGCGATCGCGGCGCCGATCGGCAGCAGTGAATTGCCGCCGGTGGCAGCGCCGTAGTCGGCGATGACGATCGGCCTGGGAGCGGCGGGCAGCGGCACGGTCGCCGCGAGCTGCTCGAACACCCCGGTGGCATGGGCCAGCCCGGCCGCCTGCAACCTGCCCGAAGGTGTACCGCCGGGCTCGGGGCGGACGACGATGCGCGACTCTGGCATGGCCACCTCCGACCCCAGCGGACTGTGTACCGATAACCGTAGCGGCAACCACAATTCGTGGCACACTTCCGACGTGAGCACGAGCGGACGGCTCCGGTCCGGCGCGGCGGCCGGGCTGATGACCATCGGGGTGATCGGGTTTGTGGTCACGCTGGTCCTCACCGTCTTCGTGCTGGACCGTTTCGACGCCTACGGCGAGGTCCCGATCCCGGGAACGGGCAGCCTGCACCTGCCGGCCGGCGAGGTGACGGTGAGCCTGCATACCCAGGTCATTTCCAGCCCCACCGGCGCAGGGCTACCGGTGCCCCCGATCAGCGTGTCGGTGACGCCGCCAGACGGTGTGGCCGATCCGGAGTTCGAGGAAAGCGTCGGGATGACCACCACCGTCAACAACGACACGCGACGCAGGCTGTGGCGGGTGCAGGTGGCCGAAGCCGGCGACTATCAGATCACCACGGACGGGCAAGTCGGCGCGTACATCGCGCCGAGGCTGGCCTTCGGCAAACCGGCGGGACGCCTGGCGGCGCTCTGGGTGTTTCCGGTGATGTTCGTGCTCGGCCTGGCGGATCTGATCGGATCGCGGATGCTGGCGGGCCGCCGGCGCCGCCCGAAGGTGCAGACCACCGACGCAGGCGTGGGCGACCAGCAGTTCGTGCCGGACGGGCAGGAGATCCGGATTCAGCAGCTCAAAACGATTACAGCTCTGCGTGATTCCGGAGCGCTGACCGAGGCGGAGTTCGCCGAAGAGAAGCGAAGGATTCTGCGCGGGCACTGAGTGCGTCAGTGGCCCGGCGCATCGTCAGTGGCCGGGTTGTGGGGCCGCTTCCTCTTCGCCGCTCGTTCCTCGCGGCGCATCGTCAGTGGCCGGGTTGTGGGGC
>NZ_JRMK01000186.1:0-6547 GCF_000972925.1 Mycobacterium sp. UM_Kg1
CCCCGATCCCGCCCGGATTGATTCTGTTCGAGGATCCGCCGATCCACGACATCCATCGCAAGTTGCTTGCCCGGATGTTCACCCCGCGCAAGATCGCCGAACTCGAATCCAAGATCCGCGAGTACTGCGCCCGTTGCCTGGATCCGCTGATCGATACCGGAAGCCTGGATTTCGTCGCCGATCTGGGCGCACAGATGCCCATGCGGGTCATCGGCATGCTGGTGGGAATTCCCGAGGCGGACCAGGAGATCATTCGGGACCGCTCGAACGACAACATGCGCACCGAGGCCGGAAAACCGATGAGCATCGCCTCGGACGGCTTCGACGACGGCTCCATCTTCGCCGACTACCTCGACTGGCGTGTGAAACATCCGTCCGACGACATCATGACCGAACTGCTCAACGTCGAGTTCACCGACGAGACCGGCACCGCCCGGCGGCTGTCGCGCGACGAGTTGCTGATGTACGTGATGCTGGTGGCCGGAGCCGGAAACGAGACCACCACCCGACTGATCGGGTGGGCCGGCAAGGTGCTGGCCGAGCATCCCGACCAGCGCCGTGACCTGGTGCAGAATCCAGCACTGATCCCGCAGGCCATCGAAGAACTGCTGCGCTTCGAGCCGCCGGCGCCGCACGTCGCTCGCTACGTCACCCGCGATGTGCAGTACTACGGCCAGACGGTGCCCGAGGGCTCCGTGATGATGATGCTGATCGGGGCGGCCAACCGCGACCATCGCCGTTTCGCCCCCGACGGCGATGTCTTCGACATCCACCGCGAAGCCCGCCAGCACCTGACTTTCAGCGTGGGCGCCCACTACTGTCTGGGCGCCGCACTGGCGCGATTGGAAGGGCGTATCGCGCTGGAAGAGGTACTCAAACGCTTTCCGGAGTGGGATGTCGACCTCACCAAAGCAGCACTGTCACCGACGTCCACGGTCCGCGGCTGGGAGTCCATGCCCGCACAGATCAGATGAATCCACTTCTACAACTTACGAATTGAGGTTATTGCCATGGCTGGACGTGTTGAGGGCAAGGTCGCATTCATCACCGGCGCCGCCCACGGTCAGGGCCGCAGCCACGCGGTGCGACTGGCCGAGGAGGGCGCCGACATCATCGCGATCGACGTCTGTAAGCCGATCGTGGAGAACTCGCCGATTCCGCCGGCCACCCCGGAGGAACTGGCGGAGACTGTCGACCTGGTCAAGGCTCGCGGCCGCCGGATCTTCACGGCCGAAGTCGATGTGCGCGACTTCGACGGCCTCAAGGCCGCGGTGGACGCCGGCGTGGAGGAACTGGGCGGCCTGGACATCATCGTCGCCAACGCCGGCATCGGCAACGGAGGCGACACCCTCGACCAGTGCACCGAACACGACTGGCAGGAGATGATCGACATCAACCTGTCGGGTGTGTGGAAGACCGTCAAGGCCGGTGTACCGCATCTTATTTCCGGCGGAAAGGGCGGCTCGATCGTCCTGACCAGCTCCGTCGGCGGACTGAAGGCCTACCCGCACTGCGGCAACTACGTCGCGGCCAAGCACGGCGTCGTGGGCATCATGCGCTCGTTCGCCGTGGAGTTGGGGCACCACAACATCCGCGTCAACACCGTGCACCCCACCCACGTCAGTACCGGGATGATCATGAACGAGGGCACCTGGAAGATGTTCCGTCCGGACCTGGAGAACCCGGGCCCCGACGACATGGCGCCCATCTGCCAGATGTTCCACACCTTGCCGGTGCCGTGGGTGGACGCGGTGGATATCAGCAACGCCGTGCTGTTCCTGGTCTCCGACGAGGCCCGCTACATCACCGGAGTCCCCCTGCCCGTCGACGCCGGAAGCTGCCTGAAGTAACCGCCTCGGCGATTCCGGACAGCTGGGAGGCGATATCCCCGGAGTGGATGAGCGCTGCGCCGCGGCGTTCACCGACCTTAACACCCGCGGGGCGCTGGACGCCCTCGACGCTGCGGCCTAGGCAGGTGCGTTGCCGATGACGCCGGCGGCTGCCAGCGCCGCGATCTCGGTCTCGGTGAGGCCCAGCTCGGTGAGCAGCTGATGGTTGTGCTGACCGAGCAGCGGAGCGGGGCGGGTGTGAACCGTGCGCGGCCCGCGCGAGAGCCGGGCCGGCAGCGTGGTGTGGGATGCGGAACCGTTGAGCGGGTGGTCGACCTGCTCGAAGAAGTCCCGCGCGGCCAGCTGCGGCAACTCGGTCTGGCGGTGCGGCTGCATCACCTTGGCCACCGGAACTCCGGCCTCCCAGAGTGTCTCGACGACCTCGTCGGCGCCGCGCGTAGCGCACCAGGCGGACAGCTGTTTGTCGATGACGTCGTGCTGGGCGCGCCGTCCGGCGGCGTCGGACAGGTCCGGATCGGCGGCCCAGGACTGCTCTCCCAGCGCGCCGCACAGGCCCGCCCACTGCTCATCGGTGGCGACCGCAATCGCGACCCAGCAGTCGTCTCGTCCGAATTCGTCGACTCCGGCGGTCCGGTAGAAGTTCTGCGGGGCGGCTGCGGGTCCGCGATTTCCGTTGCGTTGCAGCAACGCTCCGTTGGCGGAGTATTCGATCACCTGTTCAGCGGCGATGTTGAGAGCGGCGTCGATCATGGCGGCCTCCACCAAGACTCCCTCGCCGGTCCGGCGCCGGTGCTCCAGTGCCAGCAGCAGTGCGGTCAGCGCGTGCACACCGGCGTTCGGGTCGCCGATCGAGTACGGCTCGTACGGGTTGCGGTCGGGGTACCCGGTCAGCCAGCTGAGCCCGGCGGCGTCTTCGATGACGTAGGCGAAGGCCGGGTTGTCCCGCCAGGGGCCGTCCAGGCCGAATCCGGGCATCCGCAGCATGATCACGTCGTTGCGCAGCGACTGTACGAACCCGAAATCCAAGCCGAGGTTCTCGATCACCCGCGGGGTGAAGTTCTCGACGACGACGTCGCAGTTCGCGATCAGACGGTGCAGCACGTCGCGGCCGGTCTCGGTCGCGAAGTCCAGCGTCAGGCTCTTCTTGTTGGTGTTGAGTGCGGAGAATATCGGCGAACGCTCCCACCATGACTCCTCGCTGACCGGTATCCCGGCGATCAGCCGCGTGCCGTCGGGATGGCGGGTGGACTCCAGATGGATCACCTCGGCGCCGAGCATGGCGAGCAGGTGAGTGCACGACGGTCCGGCCCAGAAGGTGGTCATGTCCAGCACACGTATGCCGTCGAGTGGCAATCGGTCCGAGGCCGGCTCGACCGGGGCGGGCCGCCGCCGCGGCGGCAGCCGCCGGTAGGTGTCGGTGTGTTCGCCCAGGTACGGCGCCGGGGCCGGCTCGGCAGGCGCCACACCGCCCATCCGGTAGGGGGACGTCGGCTGGAGAAATCCGTCCCGCGGATTGCGCGTGAACACCCGCCGGTGCCGGAAGTGGTCGAAGCCTGCGACGTTCGCGCCGTTGCCGACCGGCGAGTTCGGTATCCGGAACGCCGAGGCCAGGTCGCGGACCTCCTCGACGGTGTGATTGCGCACCCACTCGTAGAGTTCGGGGGCGTGCAGGTTCGCCTGCTCGGTGATCGACAGCGGCGAGTCCTCGTCGATCCACTCCTCATGGCCGGTCATGACGCACAGGTCGAACCACTGCTGGGCGGTGCCACAGCCCAGCGCGACCAGACCGTCGGCGGCCTGCGCCACGCCCGGCACCGTCGGCCTGCGCTCGGACCGCCACGGGCGCCCCAGCATTTCGAAGTAGGTGACGGGATAGTAAGTGAGGCCGAGGATCTGGGCTTCCAGGGCCGAAAGGTCGATCAGTTCTCCCCGACCGTCGTGCACGGCACGCAGCCGCGACGCCAAGGTCATGGCCGCGGCGTAGGCCCCGGCGAGCCAGTCGCCCACCTGCCCGCCGATGTGTACCGGTGCCCGGTCTTGGGCTCCGCGACCGAGACCGACCGCTCCCCCCGACCAGGCCTGCAGGGTGAACTCGGTGGCCGGACGATTCCGCCACGGACCGTCCAGACCGAAGGGCGTGATGGCGGTGACCACCAGATGCGGGTGACGCCGGTGGATCTCAGCGGGCGCCAACGACGGGTGGGCGCCGACGACACCTTGGCGCGACCACACGACCGCGTCAGCGGAGGCCAGCAGGTCGTGGACCCATGCGATGTCGGCGGGATCGTCGGGATCGGCGACGACACTGTGCTTGGAGCACCCCAGGAAGCCGAACAGCGCACCGCCGGCGCCGGCATCGACCACCGCGTGTGAGGCCGACCAGCCGCGTAACGCGTCCCCTTGCGGTGGCTCGACATTGATGACCAGCGCCCCGCCGTCGGCGAGCATCTTGGTGGCGTAAGCACCGGAAATGCCGTCGGACAGATCGATGACGGTGTAGCCGTGCAGCGGCCCCACGGCGTCAGGATTCCGCGTTGCGGCTCGATTTGCTCAAGCGGAAGTCGGGCGGGAATCTGGAGTCGTTGTCCTTGACCGCTCCGCTGAGTCCGGATTCGATCGCGTCGTCGATCATCAGGTCGTCGACGTCGGGAGCAACGCCGGACCCCATCGACTCGAAGAACGCCGACAGCAGGCTGCCCATGTACTCGCCCTGATGCTGCTTGTAGACCTCGAAGAACATCTTCTGCATGAACACGGTGTCCACCGGGCGGTTACGGGCGCAGGCCAGCGCGTACTTGTCGACCTCGGCCTCGAGCTGGTCCCGCGGCACAACCTTGTTGAGGAAGTTGCACTTCTCCATGTCGGCGGCGGTGAACGGCCTTCCGGTGAAGACCATTTCGGAGAACTTGCGCAGCCCCATCATCTGCACCCAGGTCCACATCCGCGGCCCCCATCCGTAGTACCGGAAGGAGGGGTGGCCGAACAGCGCGTCGTCGCTGGAGATCACCAGGTCGGCGTCCGCGGCTTGGTAGAAATGCCAGCCGTAGCAGTATCCCTTGGCTTCCACGATGCTGATCTTCTTGAACTCCTGCAGCGGCCGGTTGCCGGCCTGCACATTGGCGTACCACGCGCTGATGGTCGCGCCGTTGCGGAACGTGCCCTGCGGCGGGTAGTTGACGTCCATGCCCTCCAGGCGCAGTTCGGCCAGCCGCTTGTCCGGATCGGCGACGCCCTCCATGAATTCGGGAAGGTCGGCACCGCTGCCCAAGTTGTCCCCCACCCCGCGGATCACCACCACTTTGACGTCGTTGTCGACGCTTGCGGCGCGCAACAGGTCCGCGTAGCGCAGGCGCGCGGCCGATGTCGGCGCGTTGAGGTATTCCGGGCGGTCGAAAGTGATGGTGGCGATCTTGGTGGCCGGGTCCTTGCGGTACCGGATGATCTCTTCTGCGGATGGCCGGCCCGACTCCCCGGCTGTGTCTGACATTGGCGATGTGCTCCTTCGAATGGCGCTACGAACGCGCCGATGGACGTGATGTCGCGGGCGGTCTCACAGCCCGAGGAAGGCTCTGATGTTGCCGCTCACCACTTTCACCGCATCCTCTGGTCCCAGGGCGTCGACCACGCCGGCCAGCGACTTCTCCGAGTATCCGAAGGTGCTCTCGTTGTGCGGATAGTCCGATGACCACATCACCTTGTCCACCCCGATCTGGTCGATCAGCCGCAGGCCGAGCGGGTCCACCATGAACGACGCGCTCATGTGGGTGTCCCAGTAATGCCGGATGTCGTGCTGCAGCTGGTGGGTGAACATGTGCTGGTAGGAGGCCAGCAGGTGTTCGGCGTCCTGCAAAGCGGTGGGAACCCAGGCGATCCCGCCTTCGAACCAGCCGATCCGCAGTCCCGGGTGGCGGTCCAGGATGCCGGAGAAGAGGTACTTGGCGAACTGCTCGCGGAACGAGTCGACGTTGACCATCATGCCCACCACGACGCTGTTGATCTCGCAGGGCGTCTTCGGCGGAGTCTCACCGATGTGGTGGGTGATGGGCAATCCGGCCTGTTCGATCTCGTCCCATACCGGATCCATCGCCCGGGCACCGAAGTCGATGATGTTGCCGTCATCGCCCTTCCCGGGGTTCAGCGGCAGCAGGAACGTCTTGAGGCCCAGGGATTTCACCTCTTCGAGGGTTCGCCGGGTTCCGGCGGGGTCCCACCAGTTGATCAGTCCCACTCCGTAGAAGTGGCCGTTGGACCGCTCCTGCAACTCGGCCATGTACTCGTTGTAGATCCGAAAGACCCGTTCCCGCAGCTCCTTGTCGGGGAAGTGGAAGAGCGCCAGCACAGCGTTGGGGAAGGCGAGTTCCCTGTCGACGCCGTCGGAGGCGAGCTCCCGGATGCGGGCCTCGATATTGCTGCTGGCCGCCCCGGCCAGATCGTCGTATTGCATGAGCACCGCCGAGAAATCGCCCGGCAGGAACGACTGCCCCTTGCGGCCGACCATGTAGGCGCCGTCCTCGTACCAGATCCGCGGCGCCTTGTCCTTGAGGTCCTCCGGGAACCGCTGATAGAAGATGTCGTCGGCGATCGAGATGTGATTGTCGGCGGAGAACACCTCGGTACCGGCCGGCAGGCCGACATTACCCAAGCCGACACCGGCCTGCCCGTGCCGGTCCTTGGGTGCCCCGTAGCCGCCGGGGGGA
>NZ_JRMK01000187.1:0-6459 GCF_000972925.1 Mycobacterium sp. UM_Kg1
GAACCCGGCGTCGTTTTCGGCGCCGGCCACATAGATCGTGCCCGTCATCCGGTCGGCCGACAGGTGCGGGCTGTCGGCGTCATCGGTCACCAGGCCGCCGCCGTGGAACGAGGCCGCGGCACCCACCCGATCCGGCACCCGTCCGGCAACCACCACCGAAGTGCGGCCGCCCATGCAGTAACCGCACACCCCGAACTTGTGCCCCCGCACCTCCGGCCGGGCGTCCAGATAGTCGAAGAACGCCTGCGCGTCGGTGGCCATCCGCTCGGGGGTCACCGTGCCGATCATCGAGAACAGCCGGCTGCGCTCGCCGGCATCGGCGAACACCGTCGCCATGTCGAACGGCGCCCAGCCGGCGTTTCGGTAGTACACGTCGGGCAGCAGCACCGCGTAGCCCATGCCGGCCAGCTCGGCGGCCATGTCGTCGAAGGTCGCGCGGACCCCGCCGGCGTCGGGATACATCACGACACCCGGCCAGGGGCCGGACCCCTCCGGAGTGAACAGGCGCACAGGGCAGTCGCCGTCGGGCGTGGCAACGGTGTCGGTGATCATAGGCATGGCCTCTGTTGTACTCCGCCATGTGCGCGGGCCCTACAGCGGCGCGTGGCTTCGCCCCGCTTGCCCTCGCCGCTAAGCTAAGCGCGTGCCGATCGCCACACCGTACGAGGATCTGCTGCGGTTGGTGCTTGAGAGCGGAACTCCCAAGGCGGACCGCACCGGCACCGGAACCCGCAGCCTGTTCGGTCACCAGGTGCGCTACGACCTGGCCGCCGGATTCCCGCTGATCACCACCAAGAAGGTGCACGTCAAGTCGGTGATCTACGAGCTGCTGTGGTTCCTGCGCGGCGATTCCAACATCGAGTGGCTCAACGAGCACGGTGTCACCATCTGGGACGAGTGGGCCAGCCCCACCGGCGATCTGGGCCCGGTCTACGGAGTGCAATGGCGATCGTGGCCCACCCCGTCGGGAGAGCAGATCGACCAGATCGCGGCGGCGGTGGAGTTGCTGCGCACCGACCCCGATTCCCGCCGGATCATCATCTCGGCCTGGAACGTCGGTGAACTGAGCAAGATGGCGCTGGCTCCCTGCCACGCGCTGTTCCAGTTCTACGTCGCCGACCAGAAACTGTCCTGCCAGCTCTACCAGCGCAGCGCCGATCTGTTCCTCGGGGTGCCGTTCAACATCGCCAGCTACGCATTGCTCACCCACATGATGGCCGCGCAGGCCGGGCTGGGCGTCGGCGAGTTCGTCTGGACCGGCGGAGACTGCCACATCTACGACAACCATGTGGACCAGGTGCGCGAGCAGCTGTCTCGGGAGCCGCGCCCGTATCCGAAACTGGTTCTGGCGAAACGTGATTCCATCTTCGACTACACCTACGACGACATCGAGATCAGTGGCTACGACCCCCACCCGGCGATCAAAGCGCCCGTGGCCGTATGACGCTTGCTCTGATCTGGGCGCAGTCCGTCTCCGGCGTCATCGGCCGGGACGGCGGAATACCGTGGCGACTGCCCGAGGACCAGGCGCGTTTCAAGGCGCTCACCCTGGGACACCGCGTGGTGATGGGCCGGCTGACCTGGGAGTCGCTGCCGGCCTCGGTGCGGCCGCTGCCCGGGCGCCCCAACGTGGTGGTGACCCGCCAGCCGCACTACCGCGCTGACGGCGCCGAAGTGGTCGCCTCCCTGGACGCGGCGCTGACCGATGCCGAGACCTGGGTGATCGGCGGCGCGCAGATCTATCAGCTGGCACTGCCGAAAGCCGACCGGTGCGAAGTCACCGAGATCGACCTCGACCTGCCGCCACGCGACGGGGACGCCGCCGCTCCGGAACTCGACCACCAGTGGTCGGTGGTCAAGGGCGAGTGGCTCACCAGCGCAACAGGTCTGCGGTACCGGTTCTGCAGCTACCTGCGGTGACGCCCACGCTGAGCCCAGCTCAGGCACGGCGAATCGCCGTGGCCGCACAGGGGTTCGCGCAACCCAGGCCGCGGGCGGCGGTGGGCAGGGCGCACCTACAGCGGTTGATCTCGCGCATACAGGTTCTGCAGCTGGACTCGGTGTCGGTCGCCGTGCGCGCCCACTACGCGCCGGTCTTCAGCCGGCTGGGCCCCTACGACCGTTCGGTGCTCGACCGGGCGGCGTGGAGCCACAGCGCCCGCGCGCCGCGGCTGCTGGTCGAGTACTGGGCGCATGAGGCGGCGCTGATGGCCGTTGAGGACTGGCCGTTGCTGCGCTGGCGGATGCGGCAGTGGCCGCACGGCCGGTGGGGCTCGGCGATCGTGCGACGCAATCCGCAACTGGTCGCCGACGTGGCCGCCGCGATCGAGGAGCTCGGACCGGCGACCGCCGGCCAGATCGAAGCGCATCTTGCCGCCGCATCCGGGCGGGCCGGCAAAGGCCCGTGGTGGAACCGCAGCGACACCAAATGGGTGGCCGAGGCGTTGTTCGCCTCCGGCGTGCTGACCACCGCCACCCGGGTCGGATTTGCCCGGCACTACGACCTGGTCCAGAACGTGCTGCCGCCGCAGGTGCTGGCGGTCGAGGTCGATGACGACGAGGCGGTGCGCGAGCTGGTACGGCGGGCGGCCGGCGCGCTGGGGGTGGCCACGGAGGCCGACCTGAGGGACTACTTTCGGCTGTCGGCCGCCCAGACCAAGCCGGCGATCGCCCGGCTGGTGGCCGACGGCGAGCTGGAACCGGTCGCCGTACAGGGCTGGGACAGCGTGGCCTACCTACGTGCCGGGCAGTCGATACCGCGGGCCAACCGCGGTACCGCGCTGTTGTGCCCGTTCGATCCGCTGATCTTCTACCGGCCCCGGGTACAGCGGCTGTTCGGCTTCCACTACCGGATCGAGATCTATACCCCGGCTGCCCAGCGCCAGTATGGCTACTACGTGTGGCCGTTCCTGCTGGACGGCGAACTGGTTGCCCGGGTGGACCTTAAGGCTGACCGGCACCGCGACGCGCTGCACGTCGTCGGGGCGTTCGCCGAGCCGGGCCGGCGGCTGGACCGGATCGCAGTCGGCCTGGCCGGCGAGCTGGCGTCGATGGCGTCGTGGCTGGGACTGGGCAGGATCACGATCGGGGATCGCGGCGATCTGGTCGATCGCCTACGGCAGGTCGGCAGCCCCGATCAGGCAATACGGTAGTCGGTCAGCGGAAATTCGCTGGCTTCCCGGATCGCGGTTTCAGTCGAGGTCGGCCGCAGCAACGCGGGATCACCGTTGGGGCTGAAGTAGTACGAGTGCGCGCTGGCACAGTTACCCGCGGTGAACACCGAATCTCCGAGCAGTTCGGTCATCCGCTTCAGGAAAGCGGCGTTGGCTTCCTCGGTGACCTCGAACGTCGTCGCCCCGCGGCGTTTGACCTCGGTGAAGAGCCGATCCATGAGTCGCATCTGATACTCCATGGTGTTGAAGAAGTTCAACCCCAGGAACGCGTACGGCCCGGCGAGGCTCAGGTAATTCGGGAAGTACGGCATCGACACGCCCTGATAGGACTGGAATCGGGTTTCGCGCCACCACTTTCCGAGGTTGCGGCCTTCTCGGCCGATCACCTCGATAGCGGGGAAATTGGCCTCCCACAGGTCGAACCCGGTGGCCAGCACCAGCGTGTCGATTTCGACCTTGGCGCCGTCGTTGCCGACGATCCCGTCGGCCTCGATGTGGTCGATCCCGGCGTCCTGCAGGTGCACGTTCGGTCGGGTGAATGCCTGATAGTAGCCGTTGGAGAAGGTCGGGCGCTTGCAGCCGAAATCGTAGTCCGGGGTGAGGCGCCGGCGCAGATCCTTATCGCGGATGACCAGGAACCGGTTGATTTTGGCCAGATCCGAGGCCGCGATGTTGAACCGGCCGCGGAACAGGCGATAGCGCCGGACTCCCAGGGTGACCATCCACTCGTACGTCGAGTCGGTGAGCCAGCGAAGGAAGCGCTGCGTGAAAGGCAGGCGGGCGAACATCCGTTTGGCCCACGGTCCGAACCGTAGATCGACCTTGGGAACCACCCAGATCGGGGTGCGCTGGTACACGGTGAGGTCGGCGGCGGTCCGGGCCAGCTCGGGGATCAGCTGAACCGCAGTCGCGCCGGTACCGATCACGGCGATGCGCTCACCTGTCGGGTCATAGCTGTCATCCCACTTGGTGGTGTGGATGACCCGGCCGCGGAAGGACTCGATGCCCGCAATGTCGGGGATGTGGGGCTGGGACAGGAAACCGGTGGCGGTGAACAAGTAGCGGGCGCTGATGGTTTGGCCGCCGGAGAGGCTTACCCGCCAAAGCGAGGCCTCCTCGTCCCAGCGGGCCCCCTCAACCACGGTGTTGAACCGGATATGGCGAACCACATCATATTTGGCTGCGACGTCGTCAGCGTACTGCTTGATCTCCTCGCCCGTGCTGAACATCCGTGACCAATTCGGATTCGGTTCGAAAAAGTACGAATAGGTGGTCGTGGGCACGTCGACGGCAAGCCCTGGGTAGTGGTTGACATACCAGGTACCGCCCAGATCGTCTTCGCGCTCAAGAATCACGAAGTCTTCGATGCCCAGGCGCTTGAGCTGGATGGCCGCGCCGATTCCAGCAAATCCTGCGCCGACGATGACGGCCTCGTGCTGCTCGGTCTCCATGCCCAGATGGTAATCCCCGGTGTTCGTGGCGGGCGAACACGACGGGCCGGGGCGCTTCGGTGCTAAGTTATCACCGATTCTATGTTCAGGTCGTGGCGCCGTGACCGGGCGCGGCGATCTCTGAGTCGGCAAATCGGGGTGGGTCGGGTGCGGGGTTGTGTTTTGTGGGGGCTTGTCGTCGTCGGTGCGGTGCTGGCCGCCGGCTGCGGGCAGCATGGCTTGCGAGTTCTGCCGCCGGCCACCAGCGCGGTGACCACCACCCCGGCCGTGCCGGTCCGCGAGACCGGGCTGCGCGCCCTGCTGCTGCCGCCCGAACAGGTCAACCCGATCATGGAGGCGACCGACATGGTTGTCACCCGCATCCACAACGCGTTGTCGGACGACAGCGCCAGCATGCAGCCCCGCGAATGCCTGCCCATCGACGGCGCCGGCCAGGCGCTGGTCTACGCCGACAGCGGCTACACCGGGGTGCGGGAGCAGGCCATGAGCGAGGGCGACGATTTCGAGCACTACGTCGAGCAGGCCGTGGTCGCGTTCCCGTCGGCGAATCAGGCCGCGGCGTTCTTCGCCGCTTCCGCCGAGCAGTGGCTGGCCTGCGAGGAGTACAGCCATGTGCAGAGCGGCAGCACCTGGATCGCCGCGCCCATCGTGAACGCCGATGGCATGCTGAGCACCGTCGCGACCCAGAGCAACGCCGGCAACGACGCCAGCTGGGCCTGTGGGCGGGCCTTGACCGTGGCCAACAACGTCGTGATCGACATCAATACCTGCAGTGCGGACCCCAAGGACTCCGCGGTCGTCATCGCCCGGCAGATCGCCGAGAAGGTCCGCAAGGCTGACGGCCTCCCACCAGGGGGGGCGGGCACACCTTAAGGTGAGTGCCGTGGCCGAGACGGCGCCGCTGCGCGTGCAACTGATTGCCAAGACCGAGTTCACTCCGCCGCCGGACGTGCCCTGGAGCACCGATGCCGACGGCGGGCAGGCCCTGGTGGAGTTCGCCGGCCGCGCCTGTTACCAGACCTGGTCCAAGCCCAACCCGCGCACCGCCACCAACGCCGCCTACCTCAAGCACATCATCGACGTCGGCCATTTCTCGGTGCTCGAGCACGCCGTGGTCACGTTCTACATCAGCGGAGTGTCCCGGTCGGCCACCCACGAGCTGATCCGGCACCGGCACTTCTCGTTCTCTCAACTGTCGCAGCGCTACGTCCCCGAACCGGATTCTCGCGTCGTGCTACCCCCCGGCATTCAGGACGATCCGGAGTTGCAGCAGATCCTGATCGAGGCCGCCGACGCCAGCCACGCCGCCTACGCCACGCTGCTGGCCCGGCTCGAAGCCAAGTTCGCCGATCAGCCCAACGCGACTCTGCGGCGCAAGCAGGCCCGCCAGGCCGCCCGCGCCGTGTTGCCCAACGCCACCGAGACCCGCATCGTGGTGACCGGCAATTACCGGGCCTGGCGGCATTTCATCGCGATGCGGGCCAGCGAGCACGCCGACGTCGAGATCCGGCGGCTGGCCGTCGAGTGCCTGCGCCAGTTGTCGGGTGCGGCGCCGGCGGCGTTCGGGGACTTCCAGATCAGCACGCTGGCCGACGGCACCGAAGTCGCGACCAGTCCGCTCGCCACCGAGGTCTGAGTACGTCCGGGCGCCAGGTAATCTTGGGGCCGTGAGCAGCAGCGGATTCGACGCCAAGGCGCAGTTCGGCACCGTGCTGACCGCCATGGTGACCCCCTTCGGCGCGGACGGCTCGGTGGACACCGACACGGCGGTCCGTCTGGCCAATCGCCTCATCGACGCCGGTTGCGACGGTCTGGTGACTGTCTCTTATACACAT
>NZ_JRMK01000188.1:0-6409 GCF_000972925.1 Mycobacterium sp. UM_Kg1
TGCGGGTCGCGGGCGGCGCGGCGATCGCCGGGCCCTGCATCTCGCGCAGGGTCAGACCTTCGGTGTTGCGTCCGGCGAAGAACTTCTCATGTGCACCCGGTGCGGCAACCCGCTCGAAGGTGGGGTTGGGGATGAAGTCGCTGACCCGATTGTTGATGATGATTCGGGTCTGGCGGCCGATCTGGGCGAATTGAACCGCCCGCGAGTACTTCTCCGGCAGGAATTTGGTCAGTGCCTCGGGGGTCTCGTACATGTGCTGGTCGGCATCGAAGATCGGCGCGTCACGAAACTGGCTCATGCAGCGCTCCTTTCTTACCGCGAGCAGACACAGAATCGCATTCGCGGGCAATCAATCGTGCGATTCTGCGTCTGCTCGGCATGGGGATCAGGTGGTGAGGATGGTTGCGGCCGCCGTGCCCGGTGCGCCGTAGAGCTGAGCGAACCCCACCTTGGGCTGCCCGGGCACCTGACGGTCGCCGGCTTCGCCACGCAGCTGGCGGACCAACTCGTGGATCTGGCGCAGTCCCGAGGCCCCGATCGGCTCACCGTTGGCGATCAGCCCGCCGTCGGTGTTCACCGGCAGTGACCCGCCGATCTCGGTTGCCCCGTCGGCGAGCAGCTTCTCCTGATCGCCGTCGGCGCAGAAACCGCACTCGGCCATGTGGATGATCTCGGCGCCGGCGTCGGTGTCCTGCAACTGGATGACGTCGACGTCTTCGGGCGCGACACCGGCCCTTTCGAAGGCGGCGCGGGCGGCGTACACCGTGGGTGCGACATCTTCGGCGACCGGGGCGAAGGTGGTGTTGACCTCGTAGGCGCCGTAGCGCCGGGTGCGCACCTCCACCGCACGCAGGTACACCGGCTTGTCGGTGTAGCGGTGCGCTATGTCGGCGCGGCACATCACCACCGCGGCCGCACCTTCGTCGGGTGCGCAGAACATGTACTGGGTCAGCGGGTAGTTCAGCATGGCCGAGCCCAGGATCTCCTCCTCGGAGATCGGTTTGCGCCGGAACGCGTTGGGGTTCAACGCGCCGTTGCGGAAGTTCTTCGCCGCGACTTTGGCCAAGGTCTGCTGTGAGATGCCGTGGTCATGCAGATAGCGGTTGGCCTTCATTCCGAAGAACTGAGTGGTCAGGTACTGGCCGTTCTCGGCGTACCACCGAGGCATCCCGACCAGGGCCGGATCTTCGGTGAACGCTCCGCGCGGATGCTTGTCCAAGCCGACGGCGATGCCGATGTCGTAGTCGCCCAGCCGGATACCGTCCGCGCAGACCTTGGCCGCGCTGGCCGCGGTGGCACACGCGTTGAACACGTTGGTGAACGGGATGCCCGACAGACCGACCATCCCGACGATCGCATCCGGGTTGGCGACCGTCCAGCTGCCGCCGGTCGCAGCACCGATGTCCTTCCAGTCCACTCCGGCGTCGGCCACCGCGGCGAAGATGGCATCGACCCCCATCGCCATCGCGGACTTGCCCTCGAATCGGCCGAACGGGTGCAGGCCGACACCGATGATCGCTACGTCATGCGTCATGGGACCGCAATCTCCTATACCGGCTGGAAGGCGAAGGTGATGACCTCGTTGCCGTCGGCATCGGAGGTGAACGGCACCATGACCAACTCCACCGCCATGCCGAACTCCAGCTTGTCCGGGTTGTTCTCGGTGAGGCGGCCTTCGACCCGGATGACATCGCCGAGCTGCACCAGCCCGACGCCGAACGGTACGAAGTCCTTACCGGTGGGCCCCAGATACGGCGCCCCGGGGGGAAAGCCCTGGGTGGTCCACGCCACCAGGGTGCCGGTGCGCGGCAGCAGCTCCTGGCTCATCTGGTCCCCGCTGCAACTCGGACAGCGCGGCTGAGCCGGGAAAACCGTGGCGGCACAGGCACCGCAGCGGCTGCCGATCAGCTGTGGATTCTCCTCCGGCCACGTCGAGATGTCGGGGGCGAGCGCCTTCTGCATGGGACCTCCGCGTAACAGGCCTGCTAACTGTAATGCTTACCGTAAAGTATCATCGGTCCCGGCGGCCAGCGGGCTTTCCGGCGCCGTCTGGCAATCACGGCAAGGGCTCTGGGGATGGCAGCGAACGACGGATCGGCGGTGCAGCGGCGCCGAGTCCTCGTCATGGGCGCCAGTGGAAATGTCGGTGCGTGCGTCACCAGGCAGCTGGTCGCCCGGGGCGACGACGTGCGGGTGCTGTTGCGCCACTCCAGTTCCACCAGGGGGATTGACGGGCTCGACGTGCAGCGGTGTTACGGCGACATCTTCGACACTGAAGCCGTCGCCGCCGCCATGGCCGACCGCGACGTCGTGTTCTACTGCGTCGTCGACACCAGGGCGGAGCTTCGTGACCCGGCCCCGTTGTTTCGGACCAATGTCGAGGGCCTGCGCAACGTTCTGGAGGTGGCGGCGGGGGCGGCGCTGGACCGGTTCGTGTTCCTGAGCACCATCGGGACCATCGCGGTGGGGCGCAACGGCGAAACCGTGGACGAGGAGACGCCGTTCAACTGGGCCCGCCAGGGCGGGGGATACATCGCCTCTCGTCGTGAAGCCGAGCGCCTGGTGTTGTCCTATGTGGCAGACCGTGGGCTGCCTGCTGTCATTGCCAACGTGTCGAACCCTTACGGCCCGCCGGACTGGCAGCCGCGGCAGGGCATGCTCGTCCAGCTCGCGGCGCTGGGGAAGCTGCCGGCCTACGCGCGCGGAGTGGGTGCCGAAGTGGTCGGGATCGACGACGCTGCCCGCGGGATGCTGCTGGCAGCGGAGCGAGGCAGGATCGGAGAGCGCTACATCCTCTCCGAGCGCTACATGACCCAGCGGGAGATGCTCACCATCGCGGCTGAAGCGGTCGGGGCCGCACCGCCGCGCTTCGGGATTCCGATGGCGTTCCTGCATGTGCTGGGCCATGTCATCGGCCTGGTGGGTGCACTGTTGCGCCGCGACTTCGTATTCACCGCGACGGGCGCGCGACTGATGGCGTTGACGTCTCCGGCCGACCACGGCAAGGCCACCCGGGAACTCGGATGGCATCCCGAGCCGACCGAACTCGCGATTCGGCGCGCCGCGAAGTTCTACCTGGAGCGAGGCAAGACATGATCCCGTTCGTGGTACGTCGTGACAACGACTTCCTGCCGAACCCGATCGCTCAGGGCGGTTGGGGTCCGACATTGGGAGGGCAGGTGGTCGGCGGGTTGCTGGCCCGGGCCGTCGAACGCCACGTCCCCGAGGATGATCTGCAGCCCGCACGCCTGACCGTCGAGATCCTGCGACGAGTCGCCACCGCGCCGTTGCAGGTCACCGCCGCGGTGGTCCGGTCGGGCTCGCGGATGCGGGCAGTCGACGCCGCGATGACGCAGAACGGCGAGTTGGTGGCCCGCGCCTCGGCGCTGTATCTGCGTCGTGGGGTGCAGCCCGACGGCGAGTTCTACACCACCGCGGTGACGTTGCCGCCGATTCCGGCGGAACCCGAACGCCACGACGAGTCGGTGCCCATGTTCATTCGGGCATACGGCACCGACGAGGCCGGGCGCTTTGCCTGGCAGTGCGCCGGACCGCGTTTCGCCTGGATACGCGAGATCCGCGATCTGGTAGACGGCGAGGAGATCTCGCCGTTCGTGCGGACCGCGATGGCGGTCGACGTCACCGCGTCACTGACGAATTTCAGCACCGCGGGTCTGTCCTTCATCAACGCCGACTTCACCCTGACACTCAGCCGGCTACCGGTCGGTCCGTACATCGGTTTGGCGGCGATGACCCATTACAGCGACGCAGGCGTAGCCACCGGGAGCTCCAGCGTGTTCGACGCGCACGGTCCGATCGGCCTCGGCGTGACCACCGCGGTCGCCAACTTCAACTTCGACGCCGACCGGAACTACGGAGACAGTCCCAGAGCCGGCTAGGCGACAGCGCCGGATGCTTTGAGCATTTCGATTCGTTCCCAGTCCATCCCGAGTTCCAGCAGCACCGTCTCGGTGTGCTCGGCGGCCTGCGGGGCCCGGGTGGTCTCCAGCGGCTCGTGGTTGAACTGGACCGGGCCCCGGACCACCTTGAATGGCCGTCCACCGTCAGCCGGTTCCACTTCGGCAATCATGTCGTTGGCGATGGCCTGCTCATCGGCGCCCAGGTCAACGAGGCTCTGGAACGGCGCCCACTGACCCTTCATGGTCTTGAGGTGTGTGCGCCAGTAGTCGAACGGCTTGGCGCCGATGGCGTCGGCGATCAGCGTCCCGGCCGCCGCCGCGTTGCGCATCAGCGGCAGCACATCGGAAAAGCGCGGGTCATCGGCGGCCTCGCCGATACCCAAGTGCTCGAAGGTGTCCCGGATGTAGCCGGTCGGACTGACGATGCACAGGTTGATGGTCCCCCCGTCGGAGGTGGTGTAGTTGCCCAGGAACGGATTGCCCTGCGATCCGGGGGATTCCGGCATCGCCGCACGCATGGCCTCGCCGGTGTCCAGGCCCTGCGTCACGCTGGCGCCCGCCGCCCACCATGCGGTCGACAGCAACGAGACGTCGACCTCGAGGGCCTCGCCGGTGCGCTCCCGGTGCAGCAGCGCAGCGGCGATCCCGCCCGCGATGTTCATTCCGCCGACCGAGTCGCCGAAAGCGGGGATTCCCTGCGACAGCGGGGTCCCCAGCTCCTCGGGGCTCAGCGCGTGGCCGACGCCGCTGCGGGTCCAAAAGGCGGTACCGTCGAAGCCGCCGACATCACGCTCGGGGCCCTTGTCGCCGTACGCACTGCCCCGGGCGTAGACGATGTCGGGGTTGGCGGCGCGGATGTGCTCGACGTCGAACCTGTTCTTCTGCCGGGCGCGCGGCAGGTAGTTGGTCAGAAAAACATCTGCGGTAGCGGCCAATTCATAAAGTACCTGCTGCCCGTCGGCCAGCGAGACGTCGATCCCGACGCTGCGCTTGCCCCGGTTGGGGTGTTCCATCAGCGGGTGCCGGTCGGGGTTGAGCTCGAATCCGCCCATCCGGATGAAGCCGCGCTGGGTATCGCCGCGTACCGGATGCTCGACCTTGATGACGTCGGCTCCCCAGTCAGCCAATATCGCACCGGCGGCGGGCACGAAGGTGAACTGTGCGACCTCTAGAACGCGGAAGCCGTTCATAACCTTGATCAACTCAGCGCGCTCCTGCCGCCGCCAAACCTTTTGAAGTATTCTACTGTAATGGTTACCGTTGTGCGCACGAAACAGCGTGTCCGCAGGTGAGCGGCGGCGGGCAGCAAGCAACCAGCATCCAGATCGGTCAGCGGGCCGGGGCCGCGGCGGAATCGCGCATGCTGATCGACGGCAAGTTGGTCGCGGCGGCCTCGGGCGCGGAGTTCGACAATGTCAGCCCGGCCACCGGGCGGCTGTTGGGGACCACCGCAGCCGCCGGGGAAACCGACATGGGGCATGCGATCGGTGCCGCCCGCCGGGCCTTCGACGACACCGATTGGGCGACCAACCGCGCCTTGCGCAAGCGCTGCCTGGGACAACTACAGGCGGCGCTGGAGGCAGAGAAGGAAGAGCTGCGCACCGAGTTGATCGCCGAGGTCGGCTGTCCGGTGATGACGACGCAACTGGCACAGCTGGATTGGCCGCTGGCTGACGGGTTGCGTTATCCAAGCCGGTTGATCGACGAATTCGACTGGGAGCGGCTGATCGACGGTGGCGGACTGTTCGGCGAGCGCAATGTCCGCACGGTGGTCAAGGAACCCGTGGGCGTGGTTGCGGCGATCACGCCGTCCAACTTCCCCGTCGAGGTGATCCTCAACAAGCTGGGTCCCGCGCTGGCGGCCGGAAACACCGTCGTCCTCAAACCCGACCCGAACACCCCGTGGAACGCCACCCGCCTGGGCCGCCTCATCGCCGAGCGCACCGACATCCCGGCCGGTGTGGTCAACGTGGTGCCCACACCGTCCAACGAGGTCGCCGGACTGCTGGGAGTCGACCCGCGAGTCGACATGATCTCGTTCACCGGCTCGACGACTGTGGGCAAGCACCTGGCCCGCGTCAGCGCTGACACCATGAAGCGGACGTTCCTCGAGCTCGGCGGAAAGTCTGCGCTGATCGTGCTCGATGACGCCGATCCCGCCAAGGTCATTCCCGGGGCGGTCGGGGTATGCGTGCATGCCGGTCAGGCGTGCGCGGCAACCACCCGGATGTTGGTTCACACCAGCATGTTCGATGACCTCGTGGCGGCAGTCACCGCGGCCTTTGCCGCGGTGACCGTGGGCGATCCGGCGCTTCCGCAGACGCTGGTCGGCCCGCTGATCAGTGCCGCGCAGAAGCGCCGAGTGCTCGACGCCTACGCGCAGGCCCGCCTTCACGGGGCCGAGATCACCACCGGTGGCGGCGAAGTCGAAGGACTGCCGGCCGAGCTGGCGGGGGGACACTACGTGCAGCCGACGGTGATCGCCGGGG
>NZ_JRMK01000189.1:0-6374 GCF_000972925.1 Mycobacterium sp. UM_Kg1
CTCAGTCCCGCCGAGTTCGCCCTAAAGTGGACCACGACCCACCAACCCCAAGCCGCATAGCGACTGGACCATCAATCGGGTCCCCCTCAGCTCAGCGCACGATCTGCGCCAGGACACCATCAAATAGGGTTGTGGCAGCCGTCAACGGGCTGAGAGGCCAGTGTGTATAAGCGGCACCGTTGAGACCTCGCCGGTTTCGACCCAGGCCCGCGGTAGGGACTCGCTGATGCAGCGGGTCGGAACCGTCGGGCAGGTCTGCCCCGCACCTGGAGATCGAGCTGACCGACCCGGTCACCGGTGCGACGGTGCCGCGCGACGACGTCGGCGAGCTGTGCACGCGGCTATTCGGTGATGACCGGTTACTAGAACGACCCGGACAATGCCGCGGCGTCCATCGAAGCCGAGGCCTGAATGCACACCGGGGGCCTGGCCGTGATGGACGGTGGCCGCTACCTGCGCACCATCGGGCGGATCAAGGGCACGGTGAGGGGAGAACGTCTATCCGCGCGAGATCGAGGAATTCCTCAACGCACAGAACGGCATTCGCGATGTGCAGGTGATCGGCGCGCCCGACGACATCTACGGCGAGGGGCGGATAGCCGTTGTGGTAATGCGCAGCGGGGCGCCGGCGTTGCCTGCGGAGCGGCTGGGGGCGTTCTGCACCGGGCGGCTCGCGCATTTCAAGGTGCCGCGCTGCGTGCGTGTCGTGACCGAGTTTCCGATGACGGGTCGCCGGAATGGTCCGCACGGACGAGATGGGCCGGCAGGCGGAAGAACATGGCCATGGGCTGACAGGGGTGTCCAGAGAATGGTATTCTCTGGCATCAGTTAATGGATATTAACTGAAATCGAGGAGGCGCGCGTGGCGATGGACAAGGTCGTGGCCACGGCGGCAGCGGCCGTCGCGGATATCACCGACGGCGCGTCACTGGCGGTGGGCGGGTTCGGGCTGTGCGGCATCCCGGAGGCGCTGATCGAAGCCGTCCTGCAGCTGGGCGTCACCGATCTGGAGACGGTGTCGAACAACTGCGGCGTCGACGGCGTGGGCCTGGGCGTGCTGCTGGAACACAAGCGGATCCGCCGCACCATCAGCTCCTACGTGGGCGAGAACAAGGAGTTCGCCCGCCAGTTCCTGTCCGGCGAACTCGAGGTCGAGTTAACCCCCCAGGGCACGCTGGCCGAGCGCCTGCGTGCCGGCGGCGCCGGAATCCCGGCCTTCTACACGCCCACCGGCGTGGGGACCCAGGTCGCCGACGGCGGCCTGCCGTGGCGCTATGACGGTGCCGGCGGGGTTGCGGTGGCCTCACCGCCCAAGGAGACCCGGGAGTTCGACGGGCGCACCTATGTTCTGGAACGCGCGATCCGCACCGACTTCGCGCTGGTGCATGCCTGGAAGGGGGACCGGCATGGCAACCTGGTCTACCGCGAGGCCGCCGCCAACTTCAACCCGGACTGCGCCACCGCGGGCAGGATCACCATCGCCGAGGTCGAGCATCTGGTGGAACCCGGCGAGATCGACCCCGCCACCGTGCATACCCAGGGGGTTTTCGTGCACCGCGTGGTGCACGTGCCGGATCCGATCAAGCGCATCGAGCGAGAGACGGTGCGCGCATGACCATCCCGACGACGATGCCCAGCGCGGCGATGAGCAGGAGTGGCGTCAGATGACCCTGACCAGAGATGAGCTGGCGGCGCGGGTGGCCGCCGAGCTGCGCGACGGGCAGTACGTCAACCTGGGCATCGGCCTGCCGACCCTGATTCCCAACCACATCCCCGATGGCGTCAGCGTGGTGCTGCACTCGGAGAACGGCATCCTCGGGGTCGGCCCGTACCCGGCGCCCGAAGATCTCGACGCCGACCTGATCAACGCGGGCAAGGAAACCGTGACCACCTTGCCCGGCGCCTCCTTCTTCTCGTCGTCGGCCTCCTTCGGGGTCATCCGCGGCGGCCACCTGGACGTGGCGGTCCTTGGCGCCATGCAGGTCTCGGCCGCCGGCGACCTGGCCAACTGGATGATTCCCGGCAAGATGATCAAGGGCATGGGCGGGGCGATGGACTTGGTACACGGCGCGCGCCGGGTGATCGTGATGATGGAACACGCCGCCAAAGACGGCAGCGCCAAGATCGTCGACCAGTGCACCTTGCCGCTCACCGGCGCCCGCTGCGTCAACCGCATCATCACCGACCTTGCCGTCATCGACGTCACCGAATCCGGCCTGCGGCTGGTCGAGACCGCTCCGGGTGTCTCCGTGGACGAGGTCGTCGCGAAAACCGACGCGGCGCTAGACCTTTCGGCACTGTCATGACAGCACCGGCATTTGCGGACGAGCACCGCCGACTGGTCGCCGAGCTCAACGCCAAACTGGCGACGGCCGCCCTGGGCGGCAACGAGCAGTCCCGGCAGCGCCACGTGTCCCGCGGCAAGCTGCTGCCCCGCGACCGGGTCGACCGGCTGCTGGACCCCGGCAGCCCGTTTCTGGAACTGGCGCCACTGGCCGCCGACGGGATGTACGACAACGAGTGCCCCGGAGCCGGGATCATCACCGGCATCGGGCGGGTCGCGGGGCGCGAGTGCGTGATCGTCGCCAACGACGCCACCGTCAAGGGCGGCACCTACTACCCGGTGACGGTCAAAAAGCACCTGCGTGCCCAAGAGGTGGCGCTGGCCAACCGGCTGCCGTGCCTGTACCTGGTGGACTCCGGGGGAGCGTTTCTGCCCCGCCAGGATGAAGTCTTCCCCGACCGCGAGCACTTCGGCCGGATCTTCTACAACCAGGCCACCATGAGCGCTGCGGGCATACCCCAGATCGCGGCGGTGCTCGGGTCGTGCACCGCCGGCGGCGCCTACGTCCCGGCGATGAGCGACGAGGCCGTCATCGTGCGCGAACAGGGCACCATCTTCCTGGGCGGACCGCCGCTGGTGAAGGCCGCCACCGGCGAAGTGGTGACCGCCGAAGAACTCGGCGGCGGCGACCTGCACTCCAAGGTCTCCGGGGTCACCGATTATCTGGCCGAGGACGACGAGCACGCACTGCGCATGGTGCGCCAGATCGCGGCGACCTTCGGCCCCCGCCCGCAAAGCCCCTGGGAGATCAGCGAAACCGTTGAGCCCCGCCATGATCCGGCCGAGCTCTACGACGTGGTACCCCCGGACTCGCGGGTGCCCTACGACGTGCGGCAGGTGATCGTCCGGCTGGTCGACGGCAGCGAGTTCAGCGAGTTCAAGGCCGAGTACGGCAAAACCCTGGTGACCGCGTTCGCGCGCATCCACGGCCACCCGGTGGGGATCGTCGCCAACAACGGCGTGCTGTTCGGTGAGTCCGCGCTCAAGGGGGCGCACTTCATCGAACTGTGCGACAAGCGCTCGATCCCGCTGGTGTTTCTGCAGAACATCGCCGGATTCATGGTCGGCCGCGACTACGAGGCCGGGGGCATCGCCAAGCACGGCGCCAAGATGGTCACCGCGGTTGCCTGCGCGCGGGTGCCCAAGCTGACGGTCGTGATCGGCGGGTCCTACGGGGCCGGCAACTACTCCATGTGCGGGCGGGCCTACTCGCCACGGTTCCTGTGGATGTGGCCCAACGCCCGCATCTCGGTGATGGGCGGCGAGCAGGCCGCGTCGGTGCTGGCCACCGTGCGCGGCGATCAACTCGACGCCGCCGGCAAGCCGTGGTCGGCGGCCGATGCGGAGGCCTTCAAGGCCCCGATCCGCGAGCAGTACGAGGTCCAGGGCAACCCGTACTACTCCACCGCCCGATTGTGGGACGACGGGATCATCGATCCCGCTGACACCAGAACAGTGCTGGGCCTTGCGCTTTCGGCCTGCTCGAACGCGCCTCTGGGTCCGGTCTCCTACGGCGTATTCCGGATGTGACGACGATGAGTCCGAGGCCTTTCGACACGGTCCTGGTGGCCAACCGCGGCGAGATCGCGGTGCGGGTGATCCGCACCCTGCGCAAGATGGGCATTCGATCGGTAGCCGTCTACAGCGACGCCGACGCCGCAGCACGCCATGTGCGCGAAGCCGACACCGCAGTGCGCCTCGGACCCGCGCCGGTGCTGGACAGCTATCTGTCGATCCCCAAGGTGCTCGCGGCTGCCGCGGAAACCGGCGCCCAGGCCATTCACCCCGGCTACGGATTCCTCTCCGAGAACGCCGGGTTCGCGGCGGCCTGCGAGCAGGCCGGAGTGGTCTTCATCGGGCCGCCCGCCCGGGCCATCGAGGTGATGGGTGACAAGATCTCGGCGAAGAACACCGTCACCGCTTTCGAGGTGCCGGTTGTGCCCGGTCTCGCCAGGCCCGGCCTGACCGATGACGAACTGGTGGCCGCCGCAGCCGAGATCGGCTACCCGGTGCTGATCAAGCCATCGGCCGGCGGGGGCGGCAAAGGCATGCACCTGGTCGACGATCCCGCGCAGCTACGCGCGGCGCTGGTCACCGCGCGCCGCGAGGCGGCGTCGGCGTTCGGCGACGACACCCTGTTCCTGGAACGATTCGTGCTGCGGCCCCGGCACATCGAGGTGCAGGTGCTCGCCGACACCCAGGGCAACGTGGTGCACCTGGGCGAACGCGAATGCAGCCTGCAACGGCGCCACCAGAAGGTGATCGAAGAGGCGCCGTCGCCGCTGCTGGACGCCGCCACCCGCGACCGGATCGGCGCGGCGGCCTGCAACACCGCCCGCAGCGTGGACTACGTCGGCGCGGGGACCGTGGAGTTCATCGTCTCCGGGGACCGGCCCGACGAGTTCTTCTTCATGGAGATGAACACCCGCCTGCAGGTGGAACATCCGGTGACCGAGGCGATCACCGGCCTGGACCTCGTCGAATGGCAGGTGCGGGTGGCCGCCGGGGAGAAGCTGTCCTTCACCCAGGACGACATCACGTTCACCGGCCATGCCGTGGAAGCCCGGGTGTACGCCGAGGACCCGGCGCGCGGCTTCCTGCCCACCGGAGGACGGGTATTGGCGGTGCACGAGCCGCCCGGCGGTTCAGCGAGGCTCGACGGAGGAGAGGCGAAGCTGGGACCGCCGCATGGGCCCGGTGGTTTAGGAGTGCGGGTGGATTCGTCGTTGCAGGACGGCACGGTCGTCGGCAGCGATTACGACCCGATGCTGTCCAAGGTGATCGCGCACGGGTCCGACCGGGCGCAGGCACTGGCGCGTCTGGATGCGGCGCTGGCCGGCACGGCGGTGTTCGGGGTGCAGACCAACGTGGAGTTCCTGCGGTTCCTGCTGGCCGATCCGCGGGTGCTCGCCGGCGACTTGGACACCGAACTGCTGGACGCACGAGCCGGCGACTTCGCCCCGCTGCCCGCCCCCGACGATGTGTTGGCCGCCGCCGGCCTCTACCGCCAGTGGGAGCTGGCCGGCGGGGAACCGGGGGCCCCGCGGGAGCTGTGGGCGGCCCCGAGCGGATGGCGCATCGGGGCGGCCGCACCGGTGCGCACCCAGATGCAGACATCGCTGCGCACCGAGACGGTGTCGGTATGGGGCCTGCCGCAGGCCGCCCAGGTGCAGGTCGGTGACGGGGAGATCCACAGCGCCGCAGTCGAGGTCGCCCACGATCGGCTGACGGCGACGGTGGCCGGGCGGCAGCGCCGGTACCTGTTCGCCGAAGACGACGGCCACCTGTGGATCGGCGACGAACGCGGAACCTGGCACCTGCGGGAGGCCCAGGAAAGCACCGTGGTGCGGTCCGCCGGTGGGCCCCGCAGCGCCGAGATCGTCAGCCCGATGCCGGGCACCGTGATCGCCGTGGGCGTCACTTCGGAATCGGCGGTCGCCGAAGGCGACCCGGTGGTGGTGGTGGAGGCCATGAAGATGGAGCACACGCTGGCCGCCCCGATTTCCGGCCGGGTGCAGGTGCTGGTGTCGGTGGGCGAGCAGGTGAAGGTGGATCAGGTGCTGGCGCGGCTGATCCCGGAGGAACAGAACGAGGAAGCGACATCATGACGACCGAGGCGGGAACACTGCCCAGCCACTATCAGGATCTGCGCGACACCGTCGCGGAGTTCGCCCGCACCGTTGTTGCGCCGGTGGCGGCCAAGCACGACGAAGAGCACAGCTTCCCCTACGAAGTTGTCGCCAAGATGGGAGAGATGGGGCTGTTCGGCCTGCCGTTCCCCGAAGAGTACGGGGGCATGGGCGGCGACTACTTCGCGCTGGCCCTGGCTCTCGAGGAACTCGGCAAAGTCGACCAGTCGGTGGCGATGACCCTGGAAGCCGGGGTGGGCCTGGGGGCGATGCCGATCTACCGGTTCGGTACCGAGGAGCAGAAGCAGACCTGGTTGCCGGACCTGGTGACCGGCCGTGCGCTGGCCGGGTTCGGCCTCACCGAGCCGGGCGCCGGTTCGGATGCCGGCGGCACCCGCACC